>JADGNS010000036.1 GCA_017883355.1 Candidatus Solibacter sp. | reverse complement strand
GGATCGCGGCCAGCGTCTGGCGATCGTAATAGTTGAGGACGTTGACCAGAAACAGAACGGCCAGTGCAGGTCCAACCGATTTGGATCTCACTGGCCGTCTACCCTACCACATCACATCTTGATTTCGCTATCCCGCAAGTCCTTCGGAGCCTTGGGAGTTTTCGGCGGTCTGGGCGGGGTGGGGCCATCGCCGCCCGGCGTGTCGGGCAGAACCTCGCTCGGCACGGTGCCTTCCTTGCGCACCGAGATCCAGCCGCGATTGGCGGTGAGCTTGATGTTCGGCCCGTCGCCCACCTTGCCCTTCAAAGTCGCGCTGCGCCCTTCGGACTGCTTGGCGATCTGCGGACCGAAATCGTTCACCGCGTCCCCGCGCTCCGCCGTCGCCTCCAGTTGGAAGGCCGCCTTCTCGGGCAGCAGGAGTTCGATTTTGCCCGAGCCCGAACGCGCCTGGATGGACCCCAGCGGCAATTTGCCGGGCGTCATTTCGATATCGCCGCGGTCCGTATTGAGATCCACCGACTGCGTGAACTGCTCCAGCTTGATGTCGCGGGCGCGGCTCACCAGGCGGATGGGACCCGTGATGCCGGTGGCGGTGAATTCACCCAGGTCCATGTTGATGCTTCCGGGCACCGCCTGCGCGCTCAATTCGGTGCCGCGCGTGCCTTCGAACTGCAGCGGCTTAGCCAGGTTCTTGAAGTTCAGCGTGCCGCTGAAACTGCCGTTGATGGTCACCTGCCCGGCGATGTTCTCCAACTCCACGTCGCTGCCGCGGCCTTGCAGATCGATCCGTCCCTTCACGTCCATCGCGCGGATCAGGTCGCTGCGGCTCACGTCCATGCGCACGTTGCCGCCCACTTTCGATAGCCGCACGTCGCCGCGGCTGGTGGCGATCTCGACGTCGCTATCGATATCGCCCACTTCGCAGTCGCCCGTGCCGCCGCGCGATTCCACGGCCAGTCCGCGCGGTACGGTGACTTCCAGATCGTCGGAGATGCGCTGATTGCGGTTCACACGATCCTGATTGGTGCGCACCACCAGGCGATCGCCCTGGGTGATAATCTCCACCGGCGTATCCGTGTTGCTGCGGTCGGCGTCCTCACGCTTGTAAGCGTTGATGAGCTTGCGGCCGGTCACGGTCACGTCTTTCGAATCGCCGCCAGAGACTTTGATGTTGCCGCGCGGGTTCTCGAAGACGATGCGCTTCATCCCGGCCGCGCTAGAGGTGGCCGACACGGGGTAGTCGTACTGCTGGCCCCAGAAATCCAGGCCGCCGCGCATGAAGCGCACGCCATGCTCGCGCGCCTGCCAGATGCCGCTGCCGGCGATGCAGATGAAGACGACCAGGACGATTTCGCCGCCCGAGAAGCTGCCGCGCACGCCGTCGCGATGCCAGATCAGCCCTTCGACGAGGCGCAACAGGCCCCAGGCGATGAGCACGAACGGCCAATACTGCGCCGCCAGGTCGAAGATGGGAGCCTCGGGGTGCAGGTTCCGCCACAGGAAGAAACCGCCAATGGCAAGGAGCAACAGCGGTCCGGAAAATGAGCGTCTCATACGGGGTCTCCTGGCGGGGGCGGTGGATTCTGCCCGGCGTCGGCCGGCCGCGGCGCGCTGGCGCCGAATCCGCCCTTGGCGGGCGGCGGTTGCGAATAGGTGCTCTGTGCATAGCTGCTGCTCTGTGCCGGATACGCGTACACCGGCGGCGGATACGGCTGTACGGGCGGAGGCGGCGGCGCCACCGGCTCCATGCCGCGCTTCAGCAGGCTCAGCAGGCCAAAGACAATCAACAGCACCGGCCAGGTCTTGTCGAAGGTGTACGGCGTGAAGTTATTAAACGCGAACAGCACGCCCACGGTGATCAGCGTGATGGGACCGCGAATGGCGCGCATGAGGGACGGCTCACGGTCACGGTCTCTCATTGCGGGCCTCCCCGGCCGGGGTTTCGCGGCTCGTGAATCGTCCGTAGAGCAGGTACACTCCGGCGGCGATCAACAGCACCGGCCAGAAGCGCACTACGCGGTCGAAATCCAGCATATCGAGCGTGTGCAAGAGCAGCAAAATACCCAGGATGATCAGCACCACCGCGGCCACCGGAATCTGGTCGCTGCGGCCGTTCAGGTTGACCAGGCTGGAATACTCGTCCACGGCTTCGCCCAAGCGGCGCTTGCGCGCGGTGTGATACGCCTCGAAGGCCATGTAGGCCATCCAGGCCACCACGGTCATGACGAACACGGGCTCCAGTCCGCGGGCGGCGGGCGAGTTGGCGATGCTCATCAGCACGCCCCAGATAATCGCGTGCACCATGCCCTTGGCGTACTGCGCGTTGTAGATCGCGCCCACGCCCGGAATCATGCCGAGGAACAGCGCGAGGCCGGGCGAGACGTCGGCGTAGACGTAGCCCGTGGCCGGAGGGGCGGCCACGGGAGGCGGGCCCGCAAACGGCGGGGGAGCGGCGAACGGCGGCGGCGGCGGGGCGCTGAAGCCCGCGGGCTCCGCGGCGCGCGCGGCCGGGGCCGGAGCGTGCTCTTCGCAGTACACGGTGCCGAAGGCGTCGCGACGGCACTGCTCGCATACTGGCTTGCCGCAATTGCGGCAATATGCCGTGGCCGGCACTTCTGGATGATTTTGGCAGTTCATTTTAGGTCCCTCAACGTTGGCTTCCCTGCGATTTCCCGGATGGGGTGGAAGCGGGGGCTCCATCGGGGTTCACTGCTTTGACGGGCAGTTTCCGGTCGTCCGCCTTGGGCTCGGACGGCGTGGCCGCCTTCTGGTCTTCGGACTGTTGCTGCCAGTCCCTGATCAGCGTTTGGATCTGGTACACCACTTTCAGGTTTTCGTAATACTTCACGCTGCGCGCATAGACGCGGTGCGCGCGGTCGTCCAGCGAGGCCCATACTTCGCTGGGCCGCAGATCGGCGGCCTTCAACTGCTGCATCGGCACGAAGCGCGAGAGAATCGAAAACGAGAGAATCGTCATCGCCATTCCCATGGCGAATCGCGGCTGCAACGCGGGGGCGAGCAGTTTGCTCAGCCAGCCCCGGGTCTTGGCCGGCGCCTTGCGGGTCCAGGGAGCGTCAAACAGGATGCGGGTGATCAACTGCGGCGGCGGTTCCACATCGGCGGCGCGCTCCATGAACGCCACCGCGGCGGCGGAGTCCCGGGCCATTTCGGAGCACCCCGGACAGGTTTCCAGATGACGCTCCACTTCGGCCTTGCGGAGCGCCGTCAGCGTGCCGTCCACGTAATCGCAGATGAGTTGTTCCAGTTCTGCGCAGTTCATACCACCAGCTTCTGCTTACGCAACAGACGAGCCAGTTCCGCCCGCCCGCGATTGATCCGGCTTTTCACCGTGCCTTCGGGGATGTCCAATACTTCGGCAATCTCCCGGTATTCCATTTCCTGCAAATCCCGCAATATCACCGCTTCGCGCAAATCCGGCGAGAGCCTCTGCAGGGTGGCCTGCAGGATCTCGCTGGCCTCGCGCCCGGCCAATACCTGGTCCGGACGCGGCGCGGCCGCTCCACCCGCCTCTTCCAGCATGGGAAGTTGTTCCTCGATGGAATCCGTCACCCGCTCCTGGCGGGTGCGGCGATAGTGGTCGATCAAAAGGTTGCGCGTCACCCGGGCCAGCCAGGTGTGAAAGCTGCCCTCCGCGCTGCGGAAGGTCTTGATGGTCTTGAAAACCCGCAGGAACACATCCTGCGTCAGATCCTGCGCTTCCTGCGTGCTGTTCGTAAACCGAAAACACAGGCCGTACACCTGCCGGGTGTACTGCCGGACAAGTTCCTCCCAGGCGGCTTCATCGCCGTCCAGGCACCGGGAAACGAGACTATGATCCAGGCTATCGATCAGATTTCGGCCTCCGGACACATTTAGTACCGGGCTGGCAGCCTGACCGCTCGAGGTATTGCCTCCAAATTGCTCCCAAGCTAGCGTCGCGGTTGCCATGGCTCTCGTCTTCCACAAGAAGAAACGAGGCTTTCCCATGATAGGTTCAATTTTTCCGGTATGCTAGCCCAGTAGGGGGTGGTACGCGCCGCCATCCTCGAAAAGCGGAGAAAACCCGATTCATCGCCCAATTTGGACTCATCGCACGAGGTGGAGGTGGATTGCCGCGGTTCTGCTCGCCGTGGCGCTCGCGGTCTGGCTGCTGCGCAGCCGGCGGTTCGACGCCCCGGTGTTCGATTGGAAGCTGGCGGGCAGCACGTTCGCCCACGTCAACTGGCTGTGGGTAGCCGTCTCCCTGATCCCCATCTTAGGTACCTACTGGGGGCGGGCGCTGCGCTGGGCCGTTTTTCTCAAGCCGCTAAAGCCCCACCCCTCTATGCGCAACCTGCTCTCCGCCACGGTGGTGGGCTTCACCGCCATCACTTTGTTCGGCCGCCCGGGCGAGTTCGTGCGCCCCTACCTCATCGCCCGCAAGGAACAGGTTCCGGTGACCTCCCAGTTCGCCGCCTGGGTGCTGGAGCGCATCTTTGACCTCCTGATGGCCCTGCTGCTTTTCGCCTTCGCCCTGGCCAGGGTGCAGACCTCCGGCTTGCATGTCGGGGAGAAACTGACCTGGGTATTGGCTGCCGGCGGCAAGGTGGGTGGGACGCTCGGCGTGGTAATCCTGCTGGTGCTGCTTTCCCTGCGCCACTTCGCCGAACCCCTGCGGCTCCGCCTGCTCGCCGCCCTCCACCACCTGCCGGAAAAACGCCTGGCGGGGCTGGAGAAGATCATCAACGCGCTCTTCCAGGGGGTGGAGTCCATGCGCAGCGATGCGTCCCTGTTCCTGGTTTTCTTCTATTCGGTGCTGGAGTGGACGCTGATCTGCCTGTGCTACTGGTGCCTGGCGCAATCCTTCGCCGGGATTGTCAACCTGGGTGTGGTCGATGTATTGATATTAATGGGCTTTGTATCGTTCGGTTCGATAGTCCAGATTCCCGGGGTAGGCGGTGGCATGCAGGTGGTGTCGGTTCTGGTGCTCACCGAACTGTTTGGTATCCGCCTGGAGCTGGCCTCGGCATTCGCCGTGTTTCTCTGGTTTATTACATTTGTAGCAATTGTGCCGCTGGGCCTGATTGTCGCCCTGAAAGAGGGCTTGGACTGGCGCAGTCTGAAGCGCATCGGCCGCGAGGTATCCGAATGAAGTGTCCCTTCTGCAATCATTTGCACGATAAGGTAGTGGATTCCCGGGAAAGCAAGGAAGGCGATGCCATCCGCCGCCGGCGCGAGTGCCTGGAATGCACGCGCCGCTACACCACGTACGAGCGCATCGATGAAGTTCCGTACATGGTGATCAAGAAGGATGGGCGGCGCGAGAAGTTCGACCGCCAGAAGGTGCTGGGCGGCCTGTTGAAGGCCTGCGAGAAGCGTCCGGTGAGCATGGCGCGGCTCTCCGAACTGGTCAACCGGGTGGAATCGAAGGTCAGCGACTCGCCGGACCGGGAGATATCTACTATAAACATAGGAGAATTCTTGATGGAGAATCTCCGCGAACTGGACAAGATCGCCTATGTACGATTCGCGTCGGTCTACCGCGATTTTCAGGACGAGCAGGCGTTCTTCAACGAGCTGAAGCACCTGATGCGGCAGAAAATGCCCTAGCGTGGCATCGGGCGCGGACTCACAACATTCCCTGTAACCTAAACGATTTTAAGACATCTTTAAAAATAGGGCTTTAACTTCGCTGGCGAATGATGTTACCATCAGATGAAAGCCGGACACCGAATGCACCCTTTGTTTTCAACACTTCGGGCCATAACGGTAACGAGCACAGCGGAAGCAAGCCGATTCTCTTTCAGTTAGAACCCCATTTCCCTGACATTCGATCCGAGTGAGTCGTGTGCCTGTGGGGGGAGGTGAGTCTTAAGTGGATCAATTCGAAGATCAGTTTTTAGCGGAGAACCCCGAAAGCCTGGGACTTAATTTCGAAGAAGACCCCAAGTTCTTCGATCCGGAAGCTGCGCATGAAGCCGATTTCCTTCATCCGGCCCCGGTGGAAGAGTCTATCTACACGGACGATCCGGTTCGTGTGTACCTGCGCGAGATGGGTGCCGTTCCGCTCTTGACTCGCGAAGGGGAAGTCGATCTGGCGCGCCGCATGGAACGCGGCAAGCTGCGCATGCAGAAGGCGATCAGCCGCAGCGCCCTGGTACAGCGAGTGGTGGTCGATGTGGCCGACCAACTGAAGCGGGCCACCATAGAGATCGAAAGCGTGGTGGATCTTGGGGACGTCGAGGAAGGTTCCCCGGCAGATCTCAAAGTGCGCACCGACGCAGCCAAGCATTTTTCCGATATCATCATCCTGCACAAGAAGTTACAGCAGTTAGAAGACAAAGTGGAGACCACTCCGGCGGCCAGCAAGAAGCCCCGTAAACGTCTCTGCGCCAAGCTAAACCGCGCCAAGGTGGAAACGTCGCTCGCCATCCGGCGCGCTCCCTTCCGCCTCATCAAATGGAAGGAATTCTCCCGCGAAATCGAACGCGCGGTGGATGAAATCAGCCATCTGGATGGCGAAATCAAGCGCCTCGAAGTCCGCGCCAACCCCACCCAGCAACTCCGCCTGCGGGAGTTGAAGCGCGAAATCAAGAAGCGCGAAGCCGTCGCCGGGGCCACGCTGCCCGAACTCAAGCATAGCCTCACGGTGATCCGTCATGGCGAAGCCGAAGCCGAGCGGGCCAAGAAGGACCTGGTCGAGGCCAACCTCCGCCTGGTCGTCTCCGTTGCCAAGAAATACGTCAACCGCGGACTTCACCTCCTGGACCTCATCCAGGAAGGCAATATCGGCCTCATGCGCGCCGCCGACAAGTTCGAATACCGCCGCGGTTACAAGTTTTCCACTTACGCCACGTGGTGGATCCGCCAGGCCATCACGCGCGCCATCGCCGACCAGTCCCGCACCATCCGCATCCCGGTGCACATGAACGAGAGCATGAACAAGTTCCTCCGGGCGACGCGCGAACTGGAGAAGGAACTCGGCCGTACTCCTACAAATGACGAAATTGGCCGCCGGATGGACATCCCCGTGGAGAAAGTCCAGAAGCTCAAGACCATCTCCCGCGATCCGGTGTCGCTCGAAACCCCGGTAGGCCGCGACGGCGAATCTGCCCTCGGCGATCTCATCGAAGACCGCTGGGTGGGCTCCCCCGTCGATGCCGTAATTGAATCCAACGTGCGCGATGAGACCGCCGGCATCCTCAAAACTCTCTCCCCCAAGGAAGAGAAGGTGATCCGCATGCGCTTCGGCATCGGCTGCGAGCGCGAGCATACGCTCGAAGAGATCGGCCAGGAATTCGACGTCACGCGCGAACGCATCCGCCAGATTGAAGCCAAGGCACTCCGCCAGTTGCGCGCCCCAGAGCGGGCCCGCCGCCTGCGCGCGCTGATGGCGGCGCGATAAGATCCACTTTCCATCTCCACTCCTAGAGCCGGGGCGCCCATCGCCCCGGCTTTCTTTTTTCCGCGAACCCTCCTAAAGGGGGGCCGGAGGCGCTTTCGCCCGCCAACTCCTTTTTCCGCGAACCCTCTCCAGGCCCGTGGCATCATATGGTTATGCACCTCAGAGGAATCGTCCTGGGTAGCGCTCTGCTCCTGGCAGCCAGCGCCATTTTCTACGCGCAGCAGAAAACGCTGCCCGCGCCTTTCGCCACTCCCTCAGCCAACAACCGGCCGCGCGTGATCCCCCAACCCGAAGGCGCCAAGCTCAGCGTCCCGAAAGGCTTCCAGGCGGAGATCTATCAGGAAGGCTTCAAGGTCCCGCGCTTCATGCTGCTCGGCCCCAGCAACGAAATCCTCCTCTCCGATGCCGCCCGCGGTACCGCCGGCACGGTCTACGTCCTGCAAGGCAAGGAACGCAAACCCCTCATCGAGGGGCTCGACCGTCCCTACGGCCTGGCTCTCCAGGATGGGTACCTGTACGTCGGCGAGCCCGAATCCATCAAGCGCTACAAGTACGACGCCAAGGCGATGACCGCCGGTCCCGGCCAGGAGATTGCCTCGCTCAAGGGCTTCGGCGGCGGACACTGGACGCGCAGCCTGCTCTTCTCCCGCGATGGCAAGCGCCTCTGCGTCGGCACCGGTTCGGGGTCCAACGTTTCCCCGGGCGAAGATCCCCGGCGCGCCGCCATCAACTGCTACAACCCCGACGGCAGCGGCCACGAAATCTTCGCGGCCGGCACCCGCAACCCCACCAGTATCCGCTATTACCCCGGCACCGACACCCTCTGGGCGGCCGTGCAAGAGCGCGACGAGCTCGGTGACGACCTGGTCCCCGACTATTTCACCCACATCCAGAAGGGCGCCTTTTACGGCTGGCCGTTCGCCTATGCCGGACCCAACGAAGACCCCCGCAATAAAGGCCAGCGCCCGGACCTGGTGGCCAAGACGATTCAGGGCGACATCCTGCTGGGCGCGCACGTCGCCGTGCTCGACTTCATTTTCTACACCGGTAAGCAGTTCCCCAAGGAATACCAGGGCGGCGCCTTCCTCGCCTTCCACGGCTCCTGGAACCGCGCCATGCGCGTCGGCCAGTCCATCGCCTTCATCCCCTTCAAGGATGGGAAGCCTTCCGGGCCCATGCGTGAAGTCCTGACCGGCTGGATGCTGGGGCCGGACCAGCGCGAAGTCTGGGGCCGCCCGGTGGGCATCCTGCAACTGCCGGATGGCAGCCTGCTGGTCTCTGAGGACGGCAACAACCGCATCTGGCATTTGAGCTATAAAGGGTGAAACGGTTCGCCGTCCTGTGGTTCGCGTGGAGCGCAGTGTGGGGTACGGCACACGCCGCGCCCTTCTCGCACAAGTTCCACCTCTCTCTCGAACTCGAGTGCACCACCTGCCACGCCGCGGCCGCCGGCAGCACCAAGGCATCGGACAACCTGCTGCCCGCCAAGGCCGTCTGCCTCCAGTGCCATGAGGATGCCCAGATCCCGGCGCCGCCCGCCACGCGCGTCGTCTCCTTCAGCCACGCCCAACACCTCAAGATGGGTAATCTGGCGCCTCTGCTCGCCGCTGCCATCGACAAGAAGACCTACCTCCAGCCGCCGGGCGATATCCGCCGCCATTTGAACACGCAAAACGCCTGCCAGGCCTGTCATCGCGGACTGCCCGAATCGGACCAGGTCACCTCCGCCGCCATGCCCCAGATGGCCGATTGTCTGGTTTGTCACACCGAGATCGACAATCCCTTCAGTTGCGAGAAATGCCACGCCAAGAACGCCCCGCTCAAGCCGGCCAGCCATGTGACCAGTTTCCTGAGCGACCATACGTCCGGCAAATTGAACCTGGATAAGGCCAGTTGCGTGGTTTGCCACGGCCGGAACTTCCGCTGTCTGGGGTGTCACTAATTGCCGCCCCTCTGGGTGGCGGCATAGTACCACCTGTGCCGCACCGTGGCACACCTTCCCGGTTGTGAGCCGGAACCTGTTTGAAAACAAACCACGTAGGGCACTGGCAGGCAGATTGCTAATACACTGCCGGAGGAACGGCTGAATGCCAATCGCAAAAATTACGGGACAGGGTTTAGCGGCGATCGCGCTTTCAGTCGCCCTCCTTTGGGGCTGCTTCATCGGCGAACGCCTGATGCAGCGCCAAACTCTTGCCCAGCGCGCCCAAGTCATGCGCGAACTCCACCAGATGCAGCGCGATCACCGGGCCCAGCCGGTTTCCACCCCAGTCCATCGCGGTCCGCACTCCAGTCCTGTCACGGTAGGCTAACTCAATGGTGGGGCATGCTTTAGCTTGCCAGCGCCGCACCAACTCAGGGGCAGAATGTTCCACCCGGCAGGGCGGTTTCCCGATACGCTAGCCGTCGGAGGGTTGTACAATTACAGGCAATGGCGAGATCTGCTGCCTTGCTCTCACTGGTTCTATTCGCCGCTGGCTGCGGCAAGACCCCCTCTCAGAAGCTCACGGCGCTTTCCGAGGAGTTCGTCTATACTTCCCTGGCGTTTTCACCCTCGTCGGCCACCGCGGCCGGCCTGCACCAGTACGAGAAGCAGAACCTGGATGAAATGCTGGATGATTTTGGCGAGCGAAACCTCTACAAACAGCGCACTTTCTTCGAGAAGTTCCGCGACCGCCTGGGCGATGTCAAGACAGGCGACTTGACCCCGGAGGAGCGCGCCGACCTCACCATCCTGCAGGACCAGATCGAGCTCAACCTGCTCGACCTGACCGAAATCCACGGCCACCAGCACGCGCCGCAGATGTACGTGGAAACGCTGGGCAACGCTCTCTTCGCCCCTTACGTACTCGAGTACGCTCCGAAGCCGGACCGCATCCGCCACATCATCGCCCGCCTGCAAAAGGTGCCGCTCTACCTCGATCAGGCCTCCACCAGTCTGATGTCCGCGCCCGATCTCTGGAACCAGGTGGCCGTCGAGGAGAACCAGGGCAACATCAATCTGGTCGACAAGGAAATCCGCGCCGGCGTTCCGCCCGACCAGGCCGAGGCTTATCAGCGCGCCGCCCGTCCTGCTCTGGACGCCATGGCCAGATTCGACAAATTCCTCAAGAACAGTCTGAGCGCCCGCAATCGCTACGATTGGCGCCTCGGTGACAAACTCTACCCGCGCAAGTTCCGCTACGCACTGCATAGCGGCGGCGAGGCCGCCGACACCCTGCAGCAGGCCGATCGCGACCTGAAGACCGTCCGCGCCCGTATGCTGGAACTCGCCCTGCCCTTGCACCGGGGAGCCTTCCCGGCCCACGGGGACCATGCCGATCGAAGTGGCGCCGACCGCGAAAACACGGTCATCGGCGAGGTGCTGGCCAAAATCGCCGACCGCCACGCCACCCGCGAGAGCTACATGGACGATGCCCGCAAGGCGCTCGACGAGGCGCGTGCGTTCGTGCAGGAAAAGCACCTCCTCACGCTGCCTCCCCGCGCCAATCTGCAGGTGATCCCAACGCCCGAGTTTATGCGCGGCAGCTACCCGGTGGGCGGTTTCAATGCCGCGCCCGCGCTGGAACCGCAACTCGGCGCTTTCTACTGGGTCACTCCGATCCCGCCATCCTGGCCCAAGGAACGCGCGGATTCCAAGCTGCGCGAATACAACTTCTACAAGCTCAAGCTGCTCACCATCCATGAAGCCATGCCCGGCCACTACGTGCAAATGGAGATTGCCAACGACGTCCAGCCCAAAGGGCGCCGCCTGCTGCGTTCCATCTTCGGCAATGGTCCCTATATTGAGGGCTGGGGCCAGTATTCCACCCAGGTGATGATCGAGGAGGGCTTCCTCGACCGCTCGCCGGAATTGGCGCTCACCTTTGCCAAGGAGGAACTGCGCGTGCTGGCCAACGCGATCCTCGACATCCGCCTCCAGACGCTAGGCATGACCGACCAGGAGGCGCTGGACCTGATGCAGACGCAGACTTTCCAGGAAGTGGAGGAGGCCACCGCCAAATTGCAGCGCGCCAAACTCACCTCCGCTCAGTTGCCCATGTACTTCGTCGGCTGGCGCGGCTGGATTGAGGCCCGCGACAAATACAAGCAGGCCAAGGGCAGTGCTTTCAGCCTGGCCGATTTCAACGACCGCGCCCTAAGAGAAGGCGCCGTGCCCATCCCCGTGCTCAGTTCCCTTTTGAAGTAAGGAGAAGCAACCGAACCCCCATATAAAACGTCTATAATGCGTAGCAGAGGATGCAAGAGAACCCCACACCCACACCCATCCCGCCGGTGGCGCCGATGGCGTCCGTTGGCGCCAGCATCTGGAGTGCGCTTTCCTGGGTGCGCGACCTCGCCTTTTCGGTCCTGATCGCCGTCATCCTGATCGTATTCATCTACCAGCCCGTCAAGGTGGAAGGTACCAGCATGATGCCCACCCTGACCGATCAGGAACGCATCTTCATCAACAAATTCACCTACCACTTCGGCCTGGGCAGCATCGAGCGCGGCGACATGGTGGTCTTCTGGTTCCCCCTGGACCCCACGAAATCCTACATCAAGCGCGTCATCGCCATACCCGGCGACAAGGTGTATATCGACGCCGGCCAGGTCGTGGTCAACGGTCACGCGTTGACGGAAGACTACGTCCCCGAAGACTATCACGATCGCGTCTCCTGGGAAGAACACCTTGTCCCGCCCGCCGAGTACTTCGTGCTGGGCGATCATCGCAGTTCCTCCAGCGACAGCCGCGCCTGGGGCTTCGTCAAGCGCGAGGCCATCTACGGCAAGGCGGTTTTCGTCTACTGGCCGCTCAAAAATATGGGGCGTCTGCGGTAGAGCACAAGAACAAAACATTTCACGCAAAGCGTGAATCGTCTTTTCTACTTCGCGATTTTGATCATGACTACGCCGTGGGAGGGGACTTCGGCGGAGTACTGATCGGCGACTTTGCCGAGGTCGGCATGCTTCCAAAGGTCGCGCACTTTGTGCGAGCCTTTGACGCCGATGTCGCTCCACTTGGCGGTGACCTTGGCGGCGGCGTCGCCACGGTTGAAGAGCGCCACGGCGTGGCCGCCATCGGCCAGCGGTTTGGCCCAGACTTCGACGGTGCCTTCCTGGGCAACGCGGACGCCTTGTTTGCCGAGT
>JADGNS010000657.1 GCA_017883355.1 Candidatus Solibacter sp. | reverse complement strand
CCGCTCATGCGCATTTCCCGGGCGCCGTTGGTGAGCAGGATCACCAGGCGGCCGTCGTCCTGCGTGGCGCCGCGGCCCGTGTAGGTCTCGTCCTCGGTGCGCAGATTCAGGTCCGTCAGACGCAGGCGCGGGCCGGCTTGCCACCACGAAAAACTGTAGACGCCGGCCACGCTGCGTAGCGGCGGGAGCGTTCCCAGATCGATGGCGGCGCCGCTGAAGCTTCCCTCCGCCGTGGCGTTCGTCAGTAACTGCATCCCCGTGCCGAAGGTCTCGAGCTGACTGTCGGCATCCACTTTTCCGGCTTGCCACCTCATGCCTTTGACCTTCGACGTCAGCCGGTAATTCGGCCGCGACCCGCGCAGGTTCACATCCAGCTTGCCGGTAAGCACGGCGCGATCCAGCACCGCCTGGATGCCCTCCAACTGCACCCGCGCCACGTCCCAGAGCACGCGCGCGCGGAAGTTTTCCAGGTGCGCGCCTCCGATCAGTAGATCGTCGATCTGCACCGCGCCGTCCAGATTGCGCTCGCGCAGCCAGTCCGTAACCATCGGGCGGCCCAGGGTGCGCGCAATCAGGTTGGTGCTGCGGCGCAGCGTCGGCATCAACTCGGCCTCCAGATCGGCGGCATCCCAACTATCGGCGCGCAGGCGCAGGCGATGCGGCCGCGCCACGCCGGGCTCGTAACGGTACTCGCCTGTGAACGCGAGCTTTCCCGCCTGCGCGTCGATGCGGTCCAGCACCACGCGCGCGCCGTCGATCTGCGCGTGCGCGGAGTTCAACTGCACGGTGTCGGCCAACCCGGGAATGGCGATCGTTGCATCGGTCAGCACGAGGCGTCCGCTCCAGACGGCCTCGTCCGGCGCGCGATGGTAGCGGAGCTCTCCGCTCCACTGGCCGGCGGTAATCTGCTCCAGGCACGGCACGGCGGCCAGCGCCACCTGCGCGCGCAGCGACTGCACCTTCATGGCATCGGTGGAGATGGCCAGATCGAGCGTCTGCGTGCCCAGCGCGTAGTCCGCCTCGATGCGCGCCTCGTCATTCTCCCCGCCGCGCACCAGCGCGGGCGAAAGGCGGGCGTGGCCATTTTCCAGAATGATGTGCGCCTGCTCGAATCGCACCGCGGGCGAATCGGGTATCGCCAGCGCCGTGTCGTGGAACGCCAGCGCGCCTTGCAAGCTTCCCTGCCCCGAGTAGCCGATGGCGCCATCCATGGTGCCGGTGAGTTGCAGTTTGGGCGGGAACTGTGCCCCCATGTGGCGCGCCAGTTCCATGATCGGCGCCACGGGAAAGCGATTCCAATTCAGACCGACGGCCCAGTGCGGCTGCGAAAGATAATCGGTGGCGCGGAAATGCACGGCCAGGGGCAGCGTCGCATTGCCCGCGCTGGTGGAATGCAGTTCGATTTGCTGGCCGATCAGGTCGAGACGCCCGCGGATCTCCTGCCGCCAGCCCTGGCTGTTGCCGGGCAGCATATCCCATCGATGCACGTCGCCGATGTCCAGGCGGCCGGTGATCCCCATGTTGCTCAGCGGCCCGGCCAGGTGCAGCCGCGAACTCAGCGTGCCGTGAACACCCGCATCCTGGCCGCTCATCAAAGCGGTCACTTCGCCGAGCGCGGCGCGGTCCACTTCCATATCGAGATCGACCCGGCCCGGCACGGCGTACCAGCGGCCCTTCAGGGTGAACGATCCCAAGCCTTGCGCCGGACGGTCGGCGCGCGCGGGCTTCGCCGACATGGCGATCTTCCAATCGCCAGCGGAACCCGACGGCGAGATATCCAGATCTGTCTCCGTGAGGTAGAAAACGTTCTTCGTGTCGCCGAACTTGAAGTGAATCCGGCTGTCGCGCACACGGATCGCCGGAGCCGTGCGAATCACCGAGGGATTGACGATAGACGAAAAATTCCAGCGCCCCCACTCGGAGGCCGGCCCCGATTTCGTGAGATTGATACTGGCTCCGTCCAGGCGGATGGAAGCGATCACGAACCGGCCTCCCAATAGCGACCAGATGCTGGGCGCAACCTCCATCGAGCCGGGCTCCTGGATATAGACGACGGGCTCCATCCCAATGGCGGGGTCTTCGTAGATCGTGACGTTGTCCACCGAAAACCCGGGGCCTTTGAATAGATTGAAGTGCACTTTGCCGATTTCCACGCGGCGCCCAAGAGCGCGCTCCAGCGAAGTCTGCAGGCGGCGGCCATATTGGTCGACCGTGAACACCGGCGCCACGAAACCGGCGATCACCAGCAGCAGCAGCAGGACGCCGACAACCTTCAACAGCAGCCCGAGACGGAGTTTCATAAGGGCGCTCCAGTGAGGCGCCCGTAAGCCGCCGGATCGTCGATATCCGCCAGGATGCCCGCATCGTCAACGTCCAGAAACTCGGTCTGCGACGCGTGACCGCGCACGATATCGCGGGCAGCGCCGTTGTCCGGCAGTCCCAGAAACTCCGCGACCAGTTCGCGAGAGAACCAGATCGGATGCCCGCGGCGGCCTAAGTGGCGTGGTACGCGGACCAGCGGGCCCGAAGGTGGGGCCGGCGGGCCCGGCCCCCCCAGCAGCGCATCCACCGTGGCCGGCGCTACGGCCGGGTGATCCACCAGGGTGAAGAGAACGCTTTCCGCGCCGGGCGGCACGGCGCGCAGGCCGCACTGCATGGAGCTGGTCTGGCCGCGTTGGTAGTCCGCGTTGGTCACGAACGTGGCGGGCCGGCGCGTGCCCTCGCGGATGCGGCCGGCGTGCGCCCCCAGTACCACGATCACCGGCTCGCAGCGCGCGGCGAACAGGCCGATCAGGGTATCCAGAAAGGTCTCGTCGCGGTAGCGCAGCAGCGCTTTGGGGAAGCCCATACGGCGCGACTCCCCGGCGGCGAGAATGATTCCGGCGACGCTCACTTCGAGAGCACGGCCCGCTCCCCCTCGCCGGCGAATACCGACATGGAGAGCGAGCGCCAGTTGGATCCGGCATTGCGGCGCACGGCGATCATCTCCGCGGTCACCGAGATCGCGATCTCCTCCGGGGAGATGGCTCCGATATCCAGCCCCATGGGAGCGTGGATGCGCTCGAACGCGCTGCGCGCCATGCCTTGCTTTTCCAACTCGCGAATCACGTTGAGCACCTTGCGTTTGCTGCCGATCATCGCGATGTAGCGCGCCGGCGTGGCAATCGCCAGTTGCAGCACGCGCATATCGTCGCGGTGGCCGCGGGTCACGATAATCACGTAGCTGGTCTCGTTGATTCCTAGCTTCGGGAAAACCTCTTCGTACTCCGCGGCGTGCACATCGGCTGCCTCGGGAAAACGTTCGCGATTGGCGAAGGTGTCGCGGTTATCGATCACCACGCTCGCGAAGCCGGCCAGCGTGGCCACTTTGGAGAGACTCTTGGAAATGTGCCCCGCGCCGAAGATGAACGCGTGCGGCACCGGCAGCACGGGCTCCACAAAGACATCCAGTTGCCCGCCGCAGATCAGGCCGTTGTCGTAGGCGGCGTCCTGCCCCAGGTTAAACGTGAGGTGCTTGGGCTTTTCCGTTTGGATAACCTCCCGGGCCGCATTCCAGACTTCGGCCTCCACGCAGCCGCCGCCAATCGTGCCCGTCATGGACCCGTCTTCCCGAACCAGAAGCTTGGCGCTCTCATAACTGGGGATGGACCCGCGCACCTCGACGATGGTGGCAAGCGCGCACTTCTGCCCCAGATTGCGCAGACGCACCACTTCCTCGTAAATGTCCATTCGATCCCGATTATATCGTGGCGCGGGGTACGCAGGCCGCACGAAATGCGATACGCTCTCCACTTCGGGCGGCTGGATCGATATCGGCCGTGCGCCCGATGAGAATTCGGTTGTCATCCGATCGCATCATGAACGCGTCGCCGTCGCGAGAGACCAGCTTGCCTGAGTAACTCTCTGCCGCCGTTGTTGTCGCGATATATGTGTCGTTCCAATTGAACTTCTCGCGGGAGAGGAAAGCAATCGCCCGGCGCAAGGGCTGGATTCGGCCGGTGTCGGTGATCTCATCAAACATCCGCGTCATCATCCCAAGATTGCCGCCGTGCGC
>JADGNS010000656.1 GCA_017883355.1 Candidatus Solibacter sp. | reverse complement strand
GGCTGCAAGACGCCTGCCGGGAACGGGTTGTCCCAAGTGGAGTTGCCCGGCAGGTTCGGGATATAGGAACCGGCCCCGCCGCCGCTGGTGGACACGTAGGGCGTGCTCCTGGAGTAACCGTTCTGGCGGACCGTCACCAGTCCTCCGGTGCCGCCCAGAGGCAGGTAGCTCATGCCGTATGACGCGCGCATCACCAGGTGCCGCTGAATCTGGTAGGCCAGCCCGAAGCGCGGCTGGAAACCGGTGTACTTGGCTTTCCAAGTGGAGCGCGCGCCCGGTTTGGCGAAGGTCAAGCCGCCGGTGGCGGTGGCGCTCCCCAGGGTGTACTTCGCGCTCGGGTCGAACCCCGTCACCATGCGGTCCCAGCGCTCTGTGATCGGCGTCTGTAAATCCCAGCGCAGTCCCAGGTTGAGGCTCAGTTTCGAGGTGACGGCGAAGTTGTCCTGGATGTAAAGCCCGTAGGTGCGGAACACGGCGCTGCTCTGCGCGTTGACGTCGGTATTGCCGCTGGCTACGTCGCCCAGCAGGAACGAAGCGATGCTGTTGCCGCTCGTGCTGTCGGAGGTCTGCGGGTTGCGCTGCGTGAAGCCTCCGTTGAACGCGAAGTTGCCGTAAGTCCACCCGGAGGTGTAGCGGTTGGGGCGGGTTTCGGCAATCAGCGTGCCGATTTTGAGAAGGTGCCGGCCAGCGGTCTTGGAAACGTCCGCGCTCACCGTGTAGGCCTGGTCCGGCCAGAAGATACGGTTCGCGGAGTATCCGCCGGTGGCCATCGTGAGGTAGCCCGAATACGCCAACTGCGGGAAGTGGATCGTGGGGGACGATCCGATGGGGACCTTCCAGCCGAGCTTGGAGCCATCGAACACATCGGCCTGTTCCTGCGCGCTGTAATTGATGTAGCGCTGCCAGGCGGCGCGGATATCGACCACCGTCGTGGGATTGACCGTCCAGACGTGGTCCAGCGTGGAGCCGTAATTGACGCGGCGCAACGGGTCGTTGCCCGATTTGGCGGGGCTGTCCGAAATGCCGTTGCCGGCACGATACTCGAAGCCCCAGTTCTGGCTCACGCTGCCCGACGTGCGGTGGTTCTGGTTCCAAACGTAATCGAACTTGGAATACCACGCGTTGTATCCATACTTGCCGATATTGGGCGAGGATACCCAGTTGTTGACGTGCGTGTTCGCGATGCCCGCCGTATTGGAGTGCGGGAAGAACGCCATCAGATTGCGCGAAATCGGGCTCTGCATCGACACCGGAATCTGGTTGCCCGCAAAGGCCGTGCGCGTGAAACCGCTGCCCGCCGCCACCGTGCTCAGCGGATCGTAGATCACCATCTGCTGGCCGGAGGCATTGCGCGTTTCGGAGAAATTGCCCGCGCGTTCCAGTTCGCTGGGCACGGTGGTGGTCACCGGAAACGGCACGCGTTCGCGGAAGCCTTCATACCAGCTTGAGAAGAAGAGTTTGTTCTTGCGGATCGGGCCGCTCACCAGCGTGGAGAAATCGTTCCACTGATGCTGCATGGCTGGAATGCCGGCGGCGTTGCTCTGCGTGAAATTGGCGTCGAACTTGTTGTTGC
This sequence comes from Candidatus Solibacter sp., assembly GCA_017883355.1. Taxonomy (GTDB): domain Bacteria; phylum Acidobacteriota; class Terriglobia; order Bryobacterales; family Bryobacteraceae; genus Solibacter. The sequence continues at coordinate 2,485 of JADGNS010000656.1, read as the reverse complement.
GCACGTATTCGGAGAAGGTGCCGTGAAACTCGTTGGATCCGCCCTTCATCGTCATGTTGAGGACGCCGCCGCCGGTGAGCCCCAACGATGCGTCCGAAGAGGGCGTGGAGACTTTGAACTCCTGGATGCCGTCCACCAGCGGCGCGAACTTCCATTCGCCGGTTCCGGCATTAATGGAAGCGCCATCCAGGTTGAATTGGTTGCTGGTGATCGCGCCGCCGTGCATCGTCACGCTGCCGTTGGTGTCCCAGGCACGCGTGCCGCTGAACCCGCTGGCGCCGAACTGCTGCTGGGTGAAGATGACCCCGGCGGAGAGCTGCGTCAGCATGAAGACCTGGCGGCCGTTCAGCGGTAATTCGCTGACGCCCTTGTTGTCCATCAACTGGGCCAGCACGCTTCGGTCGGTATCGATGGCGGCCAACTCGGCCGTGACCGTCACGTTCTCGCTGATCGCGCCCACCTCCAGGCGAAGGTCCACCGTGGCCCGGTCGCCTACCGCGAGACTGATTCCCTCGCGCGTGAGCTTCTTGAAACCCGTAGCTTCGCAGACCACCGAGTAGGGTCCGGCCGGGACCTGCGCCAGTACGTAGCGCCCGTCGGTGGCACTGGTGGTGGTGACACTGACATTGGTGTTGAGGTTGGTCGCCTTAACGGTGGCGCCCGGAATGGTGGCGCCCGAAGAATCGGTCACCTGGCCCGAAATCAGGGCCCTGAACTCCTGTGCACAGGCAAGCGCACTAAAGAGCATGGCAAATAGGATCAAACGGAAGCGCATATTACTCCTCACCCGACGGAATCCTGGGATCCCGGATAACCCAATATATATATCGTTTCAGGTCCGATTACAATGGAAAGTTAGCAGGGCGCACCAGGAAGAGGCTAAAAGGTGCCGGTGGGTTGACACAATGATGGTTCCGCGCTACCAATAGGGGCAATGTGGCGAAGATAACTACCTGTCTTGCTATTTTCATGCTGGGCGCCGTGGCGCACTCCCAGCAGCGCCTCGAAGTCAAAATCGATCCCCGCATCGAACTGATGGCCGTGACGCAGGTCCTGGCCGACTATGGCTGGACAGGCCTGCTCTCGAGAGCGGACACAGCCTACCGGCGCGACGTGGACGTATGGTTTGCGCCGTTCCAGCAGCACGCCGCGGTGAAGCGTTTCGCCGAGCTGGCAAAGGCCGGGTATACCTTCGACGGTCCGGCGGGAACCATGATCTGTCTATCGGCGCCTCCGGAATTGAAGCTCGAAGCGCGTCCCGAAGATTGCGGCGCGCCGCGCGCGGGCGGCGCGGCGAGCCTGGAGGCATGGCTGGAACAACTGCGCGACCTCGCCCGGGTATCCGATTTCGGCAGCTTCTTCCGCGCGCACGCCGGTCTGTACGCCATGATGGAGGAGGCCACGCGCAAGAAACTGATTCGGGATTACGCCGCCGACCTGGAGGCCTATCACGGCATCCGGCAGGCCTCTTACACGATCATTCCCGCGCCGCTGTTGGTGGGCAACTACGGTCCGCGGCGCTCTCGGCCGGATGGCCGGTTCGATATCTACGGCATCCTGGGCACCAGTGGAACCACTGACGGCGTGCCGCAGTTCGGATCGGTGGAGAATCTACGGACCCTGGTGTGGCACGAGTTCGGGCATTCCTTCGTGAACCCGGAGGTCGACCGCCTCAGCGATGTGGTGGAGAAGAGCAAGAAGCTGTTGGAACCGATCGCCGCGAAGATGCGCGCCAGCGCCTACCAACAATGGCAGACGGTGGCGATCGAACACGTGGACCGCGCGGTTGCGGTACGGTTGGCCTACCGCGAACTAGGCGAGGATGCCGGCGAGCGCGCGCTGGCCAACGAGCGGGCGTATTCCTTCGCCTATGTGGAGGCCCTCGCCGAGCGGCTCAAGGAATACGAGCGGGATCGTGACCGCTACCCCACATTCCACGATTTCGCGCCGCGGCTGATCGCCGTATTCGACGAGTTGGCGGCGCGCAATCTGCCCGCCGATTTTTACGAGATTCCTTTCGCCGCCACCATCAACAGCGTGCTCAGCGGCAAGACGATCTACGTGGTTTCGAGCGGGGAGCGCGACCCGGCGGCGCAGCAGAAGATCGCCGACTATGTGAAGACGATCCGCGACCGCTTCGCGAAAGGCGCCGAGATCATTACCGACGAACAGGCCCTGGCGCGCGATCTTTCGGGCTATTCCGTGCTGGCGTACGGGACGCTGACGGGCAACAAGTGGCTGGCCAGGTATCGGAATTCGATTCCGGCAGTGACGGCGCTGGGAACGCTACGGGATGCCGGTCCGCTACGATTGATCGCCACGCTGGCGAATCCGCAGAATCCGAAGCGGGGGGCGATCGCCTACACGGCCACCGATGCCGCGTCGATCGCCGGCATCAATGCGCTCTTCGCCGGACCGACGGCGTACGTGATCGGCAAGGGCACGGAGGTGCTGAAGTCGGGCGACTACCGCCGGCAGAATGGGG
>JADGNS010000655.1 GCA_017883355.1 Candidatus Solibacter sp. | reverse complement strand
GCGGTCATTAAAGTGTGGGCCACACCGGGCAACTTGCGGACATCCTGGGCGATTTGCTCAGCCAGGTTGGTGGTTGCGGCGATGGACGTTCCCTCGGGAGTGCGGATGAGGACGTTGTACTGCGACTGGTCATCCTGGGGCATGAAGTTCTTGCCGACGAACATGAACAGCGGAACGATGGAGAGGACGACAACCCCGCAGGCCCCCACCACGACGCCGCGGTGCGCCATGCTCCAGGTAAGCATTCGCGTGTACCAGTTATCCAGGTGCTTGAAGACGAACGAGTCCTTGGAAGAATGGTGCCCTGCCGCGGCGGGCTCGGGCCGCTTGATGAAGCGGGAGCACAACATCGGCGTGAGGGTGAAGGACACCAGCAGCGAAACCGCGATGGCAAAGGCCGAGGTGAAGCCGAACGAACTCATGAAGCGGCCCACGATGCCCCCCATGAAGCCCACCGGCAGGAAAACGGCCAGCAGGCTCAAGGTGGTGGCCATGACGGCGAGGCCGATTTCCTTGGTGCCCTGAATCGCCGCCTGGAACGGCGGCATATTCTTCTCTTCGATGAAGCGGTAAATGTTCTCCAGCACGATGATGGCGTCGTCGATCACAATGCCCACCATCAACGTCAGGGCCAGCATGGTGATCTGGTTCAGCGTGAAACCCATGGCGGCCATCAGCGCGAAAGTGGAGACGATGGAAGTGGGAATGGCGATGGCGGCGATCAGGGTGGTGCGGATATTGGCCAGGAAGAAGAAGATGACGATGGCCGCGAAGAAACTGCCCTCCACCAGGTGGTTCTTAATCTTATCCACGGCGGCCTTGATGAAGACGGATTGATCGCTGATCACCTGAGCCGTAACATCCGGCGGTAGCGATGCGGAAATCTCCTTGAGGCGCTGTTTGACCGCATCGGCGGTGGCGACGGTGTTGACGCCGCTTTGTTTGGCCACGATCAGGGTTACGGACGGGACACCATCCAGGCGGGCGGCGGAGCGCGGTTCCTCATAACTATCCACCGCCCTGCCGATGTCGGACACCTTGACCACATAGCCGTTGCGCGTGGCCACGGTGATCTGGTTGAACTGCGCCGGATCGAGAATGCGACCGGTGGTGCGCACGGTGAGCTCTCTGGCGCCGGCGTTCAAATTGCCGCCCGGCAGTTCCAGGTTCTGCGCGCGCAGTGCGTTAAAGACGTCGTTGATGGTGAGGCTGTAGGAACGCAGCCGGTCCGGATCCACCTCCACGTGGATCTCGCGGCGCGCGCCGCCCACGATGGTAATCTCGCCGACGCCCGCGGCGTTTTCCAACTTCTGTTTGATCTGCTTATCGGCGATCAGGGTGACGTCGCGCAGGGAACGCCGGGCGGAGACGGCGATCTGCAAAATGGGCGCCGCATCGGGATCGAACTTCTGCACTACGGGCTGCTTGGCGGTTTGCGGCAATTGCGACACAATCAGGTTGACCTTGTTCTGCACTTCCTGGGCCGCCACGTCGCCGTTCTTGGACAACTCGAACTGAATGATGACCAGCGACTGGCCTTCGGAAGAGGTGGAGCGCACCTCGTCCACCTGGCTGATGGTGTTGACCGTGTCCTCCACCTTCTTGGTGACTTCGGTTTCGATCTCTTCGGGCGAAGCGCCGGGGTTGGCGATGATGACCAGGACGGTGGGGATATCGACCTTGGGAAACAGGTCGACGCCGAGGCTGAAATAGCAGAACGTGCCAACCACGACCAGCGACAAAATCAGCATGGTGGCGAACACGGGGCGGCGGACGCAAAGTTGGGCGAGTTTGTGCATGGGTTACCGTCCCTGTACCTGGGCGCCGTCGAACAGCTCATTTTGCCCACTGGCGGCCACGGTCTCATTGCCGGTGAGTCCGTTGACGATGCGGATCTGGTTGCCTTCCACTTCGCCGACGACGACCACGCGGAGGTGGGCGGTATTGTTGTCGATCGTGAAGACCTGGTAGGAATCGGTGGTCCTGTCGCGGACCACGGCGTTGCGCGGCACGAAGACGGCGCTTTCGCCGCCGGGGAGCAGCACGCGCGCGGTGGCAAACATGCCCGGGCGCAGTTCGCCCTTGGGGTTGGGGAACCTGGCTTCCAGAATGAAGACGCGCGAATTGGGGTCCACCGAAGGATTGACGGCGCTCACGGTGCCGCTGAAATCGCGATCCGGGTAAGCGGCGACGCGCGCTAACACCGTCATGCCGAGTTTGCCGCGCGCGGCGCGCTGCTCCGGCGTCTGCAATTCCAGCTTCATGGTGCCCATGCGCACGATGGTGGCGATCTTGTTGGACAGCGCCACGTACTCGCCCGCGGCCACGGGGCGCGCCGTGAGGAAGCCATCGAACGGCGCGCGGATGGTGGTATCGGCGAGAGCCTTTTCGGACTGCGCGAGTAGTGACGTCATACCTGCCAGCGAGGCCTGGGAATTCTCCACCGCGCCCCAACTCTGGCGCGCTCCGTTGAGCGTGGCCTCATACTGCTGTTTGGCGGCGTTGACCTGCGCGTCGGCGGTTTCCTGCTGGGTGCGTGCGCGCTCGAAGGCAGAGCGCGACACATCGCCCGAGGCCACCAGGTTCTCGTAGCGCTTGGCGTCGGCGGCGGCCTGGCGAGCCAAGGCCTGGGCCGATTCCAGCGTGGCGCGGGCGGCGACGGCCTCCGGCATCAGGGCGGGATCGAACTTGCCCTGTCCGCTGAAGCCGATGCGCGATTGCGACTGGCGCACGCCGGCGGTGGCCTGATCCAAGGCGGCGCGGGCCTGATCGAGGCGGAGTTGCGCGTCGCGGTGATCGAGTTCGCAGATCACCTGGCCCTGCTTGACGAAATCGCCGACGTTCACCGGCGTGGCGACGACGCGCCCCGGCACCATTGGCGCGATGTCGCTGGTTTCGTCGGCGACGAAGGTGCCGGTCTCCTGGAAGGCGGCCGGGACGGTGCGGGTGACTGCCTGCGCAATCGTGACCGTTACCTTCTTGGGCCCCGCGGGACCGGCGGCCTCGGCCGGTTTGCTGCTGGCGCAGCCGGCCAGAAATAGAGAAGTGAGAAGCAGTGGGATGATGACGAGTCGATTCATTTACTGTGCCCTCTGGGTGTTCTGGTTGTCCTGGATTCCGTGCATGACGATGGCGACGAAGCTGTCGGCTATCTGTTGATCGGTCACAGTGGTGGGGAAGCCGAACATCTGGGTCATGGTGGCGTAGTGGGATGCCATACCGGCGACGGCGGCGACGATGGCGCCCGGGCTGCCCTTGCGGAGCGCGCCCTCACTCTGTCTACGCGAGACATATTGGCATAACAGCTCAAAGATGGGGAACGAAAGCGCGCGGGCGTGTTCGAGTCCGGTCTCGTGCCCCTCCAGCGCGGCGAACAGGAGCACGCGTTGGCCGCGGAGGTCGCGACGATAGGATTCGATGATCTTTTCGACGATGGCGCGGACCAGCCCCTCGTCGTCGTTGCGGTCCATGCAACTCTTCCATTGCGCCATGCACTCGGTGACCTGGCCGGCAGCGTGGTGGTGATCGATGACGGCGTTGTAGAGGTCGTGCTTGGTGGGGAAGTGGCGGAAGATGATGGCTTCGGTGACACCGGCGGCGGCGGCGATTTCCTTGGTGGTGGTGCCTCCGTAGCCTTTGCGGGAGAAGAAGTCGAGGGCCGTTTCGACGAGTTGGAGGCGGCGGTCGCTGGCGGGGAGGCGGAGGGTTGCAGTGCGTGGATCGTTCACAGGTTCCATTGTAAGTTAGTACTTACTTACTGTCAAGAAGGAGGGTACTTTTCTCGTGTTCCTACGCACCGGAAGAGGCGTCGGGAGTTCGGTCTGCGGCTTCGTTTTGGATGAGGTAAGTGGTTTCATGTAGTTTTGGTTAGGCGGGAAAATGGCTTCGTTTGGTAATCGACTCCATTTCGATTCGGCGGCGATGGGAATGTGCCTGGTCTCCCGTTCGTGGCTTCCAGCGCGAGGCTTTCCTTCTTGAAATACGGTCCACGATAGGGCACTGTTCCCTGCGGGGCGGTGGCGAGCGGCCGGCGGGTTCGTTTGGGACGGATCAAGTAGTTT
>JADGNS010000035.1 GCA_017883355.1 Candidatus Solibacter sp. | reverse complement strand
GTGAAGGCGCCCGGGACGCTGTGCGCCAGTTCATTGAAGCGGCGGATGAATTCGATGGCCTCCAGGTTCTCGTTGCCGCCGTACTGGTTCGGCTCCCACTCGCCGGCCTTCCGCGAGTAGTCGAGGTAGAGCATCGAAGCCACGGCATCCACGCGCAGGCCGTCGATGTGGAACTCCTTGAGCCAGAACATGGCGTTCGATAGCAAAAACGAGCGCACCTCATTGCGCCCGTAATTGAACACCAGCGTGCCCCAATCCTTCTGCTCGCCCTTGCGCGGGTCGGAGTGCTCATAGAGCGCCGTGCCGTCGAAGTAGACCAGCCCGTGAGCGTCCTTGGGGAAGTGGGCGGGCACCCAATCGACGATCACGCCGATCCCCGCCCGATGGCAGGCATCTACGAAGAACTTGAAATCGTCGGGCGTGCCGAAGCGCGAGGTGGGCGCGAAATACCCGATCACCTGGTAGCCCCACGACCCGGAGAACGGATACTCCATGACGGGCAACAACTCCATGTGGGTGTAGCCCATCTGCTTCACGTACTCCACCAGCTTGACGGCCAGCTCGCGGTAGGTGAGCATCTGGCCCATGGGTCCGCGCATCCAGCTTTCCAGGTGGACCTCGTAGATCGACACGGGCGATTTCAGGATTTCGGAAGAAGCGCGGGCGGTCATCCACGCCGCGTCCTGCCATTCGTAGTGCGAGTTGTCCCACACCCGCGATGCCGATTTCGGCGGCAATTCGCAGTAGAACGCGTAGGGGTCGGCCTTCAGTTGCTGGTATCCCGCGAAGCGCGACCGCACGTTGTACTTGTACGAAGCGCCGGAGCCGAGCCCGGGCACGAACAGCTCCCAGACACCGCCATTGCGCTTCCGCATGGGGTGGCGCCGCGTATCCCAATCGTTGAACTCGCCGGCGAGGGAGACGGTCTCCGCATTCGGCGCCCAGACGGCGAAGCGAACGCCGCTAGCGCCCTCGCTGACCAGGGTATGCGCGCCCAGCGTCAGCCAGCCTTCGTGGAGCGTGCCTTCGGAGTGCAGGTAAAGATCGGATTCGGAAATCTGCGGCCCAAAGCGGTAGGGGTCTTCGATCTCCACCTCGCGTCCATCCCACAGGTGCGCGCGCAATACGTAGGGGACGGGTTCGCCGTCCAGGGCGGCCACGAAGAAGCCTTGTGCGTGCTTCTTCACCATCTCGTAACGAGTGCCGCCGGACACTACCGCCGCCGCGTCCGCGTGGGGGAGAAATGCCCGGACCTCCCAGCGCGGCGGACCTTTCTTCTTGCGGACCGAATGCGGCCCCAGGATGCCGAACGCATCCCCATGATATCCGTTAACGATCGCTTCAATTTCTTCGCCAGTCATGAGACACTCGTGAATTCAAGTATGGCCGATTTTCTTCCCGATGTGCCCAAATCCGAGCTGCATCTCCATCTGGAAGGTTCGGTGGAGCCGGAGACTCTGTACGAACTCGACCCATCCGGTTCCATCGAGGATTATCGCGCTCTCTATCATTACACCGATTTCGACGCTTTTCTGCGCGCCTTTGGCGCCATCGGCAAGCGCTTGCGGACGCCCGCGGACTACGCGCTGATCACGCGCCGTCTGCTGGAGCGGCTGGAAGCGCAGAACGTGCGCTATGCCGAGATCATTATCGCCGCCGGCGTGGTGCTCTGGAAGCAGCAGGAGTTCGCGCCCATCTTCGACGCCGTCCGCGCCGCGGCGGGAGAGTCCAGGGTGCGGGTTCGCTGGATTCTGGATGCCGTCCGGCAGTTCGGTGTGGAACCGGCAATGCGGGTGGCGGAACTCGCCGCCGAACGCGTGAATCAGGAAGTGGTGGCTCTCGGCATCGGTGGCAGCGAAGAGCGCGGGCCGGCCAGTTGGTTCCAGGACGTGTTTGCGTTTGCCGGGAGTGCCGGACTGCACCTTCATGCGCACGCCGGCGAGAGCATGGGGCCGGAATCCATCTGGGAAGCGCTCTCTCTCGGCGCCGAACGCATTGGCCACGGCATCGCGGCGGTGCGCGACCCCGCGCTGATGCGCCACCTGCGCGAGCGCGACATCCCGCTCGAAATCTGCATCACCAGCAATCTGGTCACCGGCGTGGTCCAACGCATCGAAGACCACCCGGTGCGCCGCCTGTTCGACGCGGGTGTGCCGATCGTGTTGAACTCCGACGACCCGGCGATGTTCCGCTGCTCCCTGACCGGCGAGTTCCAACTGGCGGCGGAGCAGTTCGGGTTTACGGAAGCCGAACTCCGGCGGATTGCGGAGAACGGCTTCCGTTACGCGTTCGACTGGCGGTAAGAATGCCTCCAGGAATGGGGTCGGCCCAGAGTCACCTGGCAACCGGCGCAGGAGTGAAACAGATCGCGGCCGAGCCGGGCGAGGTGGATGTCCTGGCGATGCGGCGCGCCATCCAGGCGAATCTGGAGAATGAAACTTACGCCGGCCACCCATTGTATTGGGCCAGGCAATAATTGTAAGTTTAGATATCAGCAAGCAGGAGGCAGGACCTATGCAGTGCCGTCATACTCGCAGGCAATGGCTTTCCACCACCGCTAGCGCCCTATCCGGCGCGTGGCTGGCCGGTTCGCCGCTCGCCCGCGCCGCGCAGGCGCCCACCGCCCCGGTGGCTGTCTCCCGGTGCAAGACCTATAACCCCAGCGAACTGCTGCCGGCGCTCGAAACCATGTTTGACCAACTGGGCGGATTAGGCCGCCTGGTCAAGGGCAAGACGGTCGCGATCAAAATCAATCTGACCGGCGCGCCGTCCTACCGGCTGGGCTACCTTCCGCTCGAGGACACGCACTATACCAACCCGTACGTGATCGCCTCCGTCGCGCACCTGATGGGCAAGGCCGGCGCGCGCCGCATACGCATCCTGGAGAGTCCCTGGTCCACCGCCGATCCGGTGGAGGAATACGTGATGAGGGCCAATTGGGAGCCGCGCGACATCCTGGGCGCCGCGCAGAATGTGGAGTTCGAAAACACAAACTACCTGGGACGGGCCGGAAAATACTCGCGCCTGGTGGTGCCGCACGGCGGCTATATCTATCCGGCGTTCGATCTGAACCACTCCTACGAAGACTGCGATGTCTTCGTCAGCCTGGCCAAGATGAAGGAGCACGGCACAGCGGGAATCACGCTCTCCATGAAGAACTGCTTCGGTCTCACGCCGGCCACCATCTACGGCACCGGAGCCGGCGTCGACGAGCCTTCGTTGATCCCCAACGGCGGCCGGACCCTGGTCCACTCGGGCAATCGCCAACCCTCCAAGAGCGCGCCCCGGGAGAAAGATCCTACCTCGCCCAGGCAGGACACCTACCGCGTGCCGCGCACCGTGGTGGACCTGATTTCCGCGCGCCCGATTCATCTGGCGATTGTGGAAGGCGTCAAGACCATGACCGGTGGCGAAGGTCCCTGGATCCGCGAAGATCTGCAACCCGCCGCCCCCGGCGTGCTCGTCGCCGGGACCAACCCGGTTACTACCGACGCAGTGTCCATGGCCCTGATGGGTTTCGACCCCATGGCGGACCGCGGCACACCGCCGTTTGAACGTTGCGACAGCATGCTCAAGCTGGCCGAAGATGTGGGACTTGGTACGCGCGACCTGCAGCGCATCGAGGTGATCGGTACGCCAATCGCGCAGGCCATCTTCGATTTCGCCCGGATCCGCAAGCAACGGCGCGCTGGCCCGCCGCCGCAATTCGGAATTCGTGGGTAATTTATGAACCGACATTTTCTTCCGCTTCTGTTTGCAGCGCTCCTCGTGCCCGCCGGGGCGCCGGGACAGGTAGTCGAGGAGTTCGCTCCGCCGCGGGCCAACTGTTGTCTGCCGGCCACCGCCAAGAGTCTTGCCGATCAGTTGCAGGACTGGAATCAACTCGGCCGCTACTACGCCGACAACCAGAGGCTCCAGCAACTGCCGCCAGACGCGGGCCGCGTCGTATTCCTCGGCGATTCCATTACGGATGGGTGGCGGCTCGCTCAGTATTTCCCAGGCAAGCCATACGTGAACCGCGGCATCGGAGGGCAAACCACTCCGCAGATGCTGGTGCGCGTTTTTCCGGATGTGATCGCTCTCAAGCCGGCCGCGCTGCTGGTGTTCGCGGGGACCAACGATATCGCCGGCAACACGGGTCCTTCCACACTCACCATGATCGAAGACAATCTGCAGGCCATCACCGAACTGGCGCAGGCGCACGGAATCAAGGTGATTCTCTGCTCGGTCACTCCCGTGAGCGATTACACGACGCGCAAGCAGACGCTGCAGCGCCCGCCGTCGGACATTCTGAAATTGAACGCCTGGATACGCGAGTATGCCGCCAGGGCGAACGCTGGGTTTGCCGACTACTTTGCGGCACTGGTGGATGAGACCGGCATGCTGAAACAAGGCTTCTCGGGTGACGGCCTGCATCCCAATGACAGAGGCTACGCGCTGCTCGTCCCGGTCGCCGAGGCGGCGATTGCCAAGGCTCTGCCCTGACGGAAAACGCTAGACGCAGATGATGCCATGGCTGTGATTCGGGACGGGCGGCGAAGCGGGTTTGGGGAACGGGACAAAGTCCCACCGCGGCAGGTCGGCTCCCCAACGATCGGCCTGCGGGATGCCGGAATGTGGGCGTTGATATTCTGCGCCACCCTGGTCGCTTACCTGCCGGCGCTCCGCGGCGCCCTGCTCTGGGACGATAACATGCACGTGACGCGGGCGGACCTGCGGAGCCTGCACGGTCTGTGGCGCATCTGGTTCGACTTGGGCGCCACCCAGCAATACTATCCGCTGCTGCACAGCGCGTTCTGGCTGGAACATCGCATCTGGGGCGACGCCGTGCTGGGTTACCACCTGACCAACGTCGCATTGCACGCCGCATCGGCATGCCTGCTGGTGATGATCGTCCGGCGCCTTTCGCTGCCCGGCGCGTACCTCGCGGGCTTCGTCTTTGCCCTGCACCCGGTGTGCGTGGAGGCGGTGGCTTGGATCTCGGAGCAGAAGAGCACCCTCTCCGGGGTCTTCTACCTGGCGGCCGCCCTCACCTGGCTGCACTTCGACCGGACGCGCCGAAAGTCCCTGTACTTCATCGCGCTGGGACTGTTTGTTCTGGCCCTGATGAGTAAAACCGTGACGGCCACGTTGCCGGCCGCGATGCTGGTGGTCTTCTGGTGGCAGCGCGGCCGGTTGGCGTGGAGGCGGGACGTGCTGCCGCTGGTTCCGTGGTTCGTCGTGGGGGCCTCCGCGGGGCTTTTCACGGCGTGGGTAGAGAGCACCCCGCGATTGATCGGCGCGCAGGGAGCGCCATACGCGCTCACATTGCCGCAGCGTCTCCTGCTGGCCGGCCGCGTGCCATGGTTCTACGCCTGGAAGGTGCTTTGGCCGGCGAACCTGATGTTTACTTACCCTCACTGGAAGATCGATTCCGGCGAGTTGCGCCAATATCTCTTCCCGCTGGGAATGGCGGCGCTGGCGGTTGCCCTCGGTTTGCTGGCGCGGAAAAACCGCGGACCGCTGGCCGGCTTTCTGTTCTTCGCCGGCACGCTGTTTCCCGTGCTCGGCTTCCTGAACGTGTATCCCTTTCGTTATTCCTACGTTGCCGATCACTTCCAGTACCTGGCCATCTTGGGGATCATCGTTCCGGCCGCTTCCGGGCTGACGGTTTTGGCGGGGCGGATTTCGCCAGGCTGGATTTCCCAAGGTAAGCTAGCCGCTATCGTCCTACCCGCTCTCTTACTGACAACACTCGGGGCCGCGACCCGCCAACAGAGCGCGATGTATCGCGACTACGAAACGCTCTTCCGCGAGACTCTGGCACGCAATCCCGGCAGCTCTTTTCTCCACAGCAATCTGGGGGTGATCCTCATGTCCACCGGACGGGAACCCCAAGCGGCTGCCGAATTCGAGGCAGCGGTGCGCCTCACGCCCCTTGACCCCGACTATCACGTCAACCTGGGGCTTGCTCTGGCCCAGATGCCAGGCCGTCTGGCGGACGCGATTGCGGAGTATCAAACGGCCTTGCGGATCGACCCCCACCTCCCGGCGGCGCACCTCAACCTGGGGCTGGCGTTCACGTCGATGCCCGGCCGTCTGCAGGATGCCATCGCGGAGTATCGGCAGTCGATCGCGGAGTATCAGACGGCGGTGCGGAGCGAACCCACCTTGTGGGAGGCGCATTTCAACCTGGGACTTGCCTACGCCCAAATGGCCGGCCGGGAGGCCGACGCCATTGCGGAATACCGGACGGCCCTGCGCATGAAGCCCGATTCCGCGTTGGCGCACTTCCACCTGGGAAACACTCTCCACAAGATGGGCCGGGTGCCGGAGGCGGTCGCGGAGTATCAGGCGTCGCTGCGTATCGACCCCGACGTCCCGGAGGTCCACTATGAACTGGCTTATGCGTTGGCGCAGATTCCCGGCCGCGTGCCGGAGGCCATCGCCGAGTGCCGGAAAATGCTGCTCCTCAAGCCCGATGACGAGCCGGGGCGGCAATTGATGGCGTCGTTGTTGGCGTTTCGAGACGGCCGCGGGCGGTAGCGGACAGGCAGTCAGGGCCAGCGCGTAGACGCGGCACCGGGGCGGAGATCTTCGCCGGCGTCATGTTTTCAGTGAAATGCTCGCGTCTTACACGGTTTCCTCACGGTGTAACCCGTTGTTCCGCTGCTGGGATTGCCGCATGATATTGGTGCTTCGGGGCAGGAATTCCGCGTGGACAGGTGATGCGATTCCTGTTACGTTCATAAACGGGTCTTAAATTAACGAGTGTCTGTCTCGCCGGTGCTGCCGTCGTCGGGGAACGGTATGGCCACTTGCGGGCTTTGGTGGAGTGTTGCGGATAACGGGAAAAACTCGCTCAGCAACGGGGGCTGCCCCTGACCTCGCTTGTCCGCGGCAGTTTACATTGCCATCTTGCGCTTCGCGGTGTTCCGGGAGCGGCATTCCATCTTCAGCAATAGCGATTCCCGAGAAAAGGAGAACAAAATGCGTAATCGGCTAGGAATAGGGCTGATAGCCCTCGCTTTCCTGCTCGTAATGCCCGCGTTGGCGCAAAACAACACCGGCATCATTTCCGGCAGAGTCACGGATCCGAGCGGAGCGGTTGTACCAGACGCACAGATCACGGTCACCCAGACCGAGACCAACGTGGACGTTGCCAGCGCCACCAACTCCGACGGTTTGTTCCGCGTGCCGTCCCTGATCAATGGGCCATATAAGGTAGCGGTCACCGCCGCTGGATTCAAGAAACAGGTGCGCGACGGCATTACCCTCCGCATCGGCGAGAATCTGAACGTGGAGGTGAAACTCGAGGTGGGCTCGGTTGCCGAAGCCGTCGAGGTCACCAGTTCCCTTCCCTTGCTGGATACGCAAACTTCCTCCACCGGCCAGGTGATGGAAGGCGAGTACTTTTACCAGCTTCCCAACTACCAACATTGGGAAAAGGGCGTTCTGTACTACACGCCCCAGGTCGGCAGCAGCAACGCTCCGTGGCCCGGCTCGCTGGGCAACTGGAACATCAATGGCGCCAATGCCTACCAGACCGCCCAATATGAAGACGGGATCATCGCCACCAGCATGGACGGCGGCACCACCCTCAATTCCGTCTCGGTCGGCGTTGAGGAAATCAAGGTGCTCACCAGCGCCATGCCCGCCGAATACGGCCATGCCACTTCCGGCGCCCTCATCATCGTCAAGAAGTCCGGCACCAACACGCTGCACGGCGAGGGCGGGGAGCTGTTCAAGAGCACCTCCATGATGCACCGCACTTTCTTCCAGCAGTACACCATACAGCAAAAGGCCGCGCTGATCGGAGGAACCGCAGCCACTATGTTCCAGATGCCCGACTTTGTGGTCTCCGGGCCGATCGTTATCCCCAAACTCTACAACGGCAAGAATCGGACCTTCTTCCAGGTCGGCGGATCGTACCACGTCGACAGCTCGTCCAATGCGGGCAGCTATACCACTCCCACGCCCGAAATGCTGGCCGGCAACTTCAGCGCTTACTCCAACCAGCTCTACGATCCCAACTCGACCGCCGGGAGTTTCGCCGCCGGCAACCTGTCGCGCACCCCCTTCCCCGGCAACATCATTCCCACCAGCCGGTTCAGCACGATGTGGAATGCCATCGCCGCCAACAAGCCTTTCCTGGCGCCCCAGGCGGGCGCCGGCAGCGTCACCAATATCGGCCCAAGCGGCAACATCGTGACATCGGGCACGGGCAATTACTTCAACCTCACCAACCAGTTCCGCGTGGACCACAATCTCAACAGCAAGATGAGGATGATGGTCAGTTACTCCACCGGGAACCAGCACCAGCCCCAAAACAACGTCAACATCGCCTACAAGGCGTACGATCAATACCAGACCTTGCAGTACACCGTCCAGAACCACGCCACCTTGTCGCTTACCTACACCATCAGCCCCACGCTCATCAGCGAGACCAAGGTCGGTATATACCGGCGGACCGGCAACTACAAAACGCTCGGCGGCGAAGACGAGACGTTTGCCATCGCCAAGACCGTTCCCAACCTGCCCGCCAACGTGTACCTCAACCCGATCAACTTCGGGATGACCGAGGGGTCCAACGGCAGTTCTCAGCTCGGCGTTGGCACCCTGAGAGTCCAGGTGAACAACTCCCACCAGTTCAACCAGGACTTCACCAAAATGTGGGGCACGCATGCCTTCAAGTTCGGGTATGAATGGCTGTGGCAGAACTACGTTCAGCACGATATCTCCAACGCGCGGTTGACCCTTGGGTTCGGCCAGTCCAACGGCAGCGGGGGGACGGTCGGGTCGGATCTTACCGTGGGCCTCCAGGGCAACGGTAGTTCCATCCCCAACACAGGCGGCATCTCGCTAGCGGCTATCATGCTAGGCTACGTCAGCAACTACAGCTTCGCCCAGCAGGGACAGAGCAACCTTCCGGTGGACTCTAACCACAGCTTCTATGTCCAGGACGACTGGCGGATCCGTCCCAACCTCACCCTGAACATCGGCGTCCGTTACAGCAATGAGACCCCGGCGCACAGCAAGTTCCCGGGGTTGCTCAGTGTCGGTAGTCTGACGGCGCCGGACAACTACTACACCACCGGCTCCGTCCCCGGCCTCCTGACCTGCCCGGCAGGTGGATGCGTGGGCGCCTGGGCACAGCCCAAGGGCTTCCTCTGGAACCGTGACAACAACAATTTCCGGCCCCGCTTCGGCTTGGCCTGGAGTGTCAACAAAGATACGGTGGTCCGCGCGGGCTTCGGGATGATGACGCTGGATTGGAACCTGTATACCCAACAGGCCGAGATCGGCGGCGGCAGCTTCTTTAACCAATCCGTCTCCCAACCGGCCAACGTTTACACGCCGCTCTTCAATATCAACTCGGGCGTGCCGGCGTTCGTCTCGGCCTCGCAGAATGCCGCCGGACAGATCCCCACGACGGCCTCGTCGCCATCGGCGCGCCCCACCATCACCGTAATTCCCGCCAACTACCACAATCCCTACACGCTGAACTGGAATATCAGCGTGCAGCGCTCCGTCAAGAAGGATTACCTGGTGGAATTGTCGTACGTCGGTTTGCATAACATCGGCTTCAGCGGCAACTACAACTGGAGCTCGCGGCCTTGGGCGACAGGTATTGACGCCAACGGTAAGGTCATCGATCTGTCCCTGCCGGAGAATGCGGTCTACCGCAGCACCTGGTACAACAATTCGTCGGGCGTGAACGGCACCCAGGCCTACAAGGTCTATCCCAACCTGGGCGGCGTCAACTATCAGTGCAACTGCACCCGCATGATCTTCCATTCGGGTACCATCAAGGTGGAAAAACGGTACTCGTATGGCCTGAGCTTCCTCACGTTCGCGACCTGGCAGAAGGGTATCCAGAACGCCCCGGGCAATCTCTACCAGAGCGACCAATTGATGCGCGCGGTCACCGGCACCACTCAGAAGTACCGCTTCGTCAGCTCCATGACCTACGAGCTGCCGGTGGGCAAGGGCAGGAAGTGGATCAGCCGTAGCCGCTTGTTGGACGCGGTGTTTGGCGGTTATAGCTTCTCGTGGAACTTCTCCGTCTGGGCGCCCACACCCGTGAGCCTCGGCTACTCGGGCGGCACCTACACCAACCCTCTGACCGGCGTGGCCGGCGCCCGGCAGACCTATCCCAGCTACGAGCCGGACCCGGGCAGCCAACTCTTGCTCACCCAGATTCCGCAACTGCGGGACGGGTGGCAGGACATCGGAACCAACCGCTTCGCAACGCTTGGGCAAAATCCGCTGGTCACCAACTGCGGTACCACTCCGATCCTCCAGTCGAACGGAGCGACATGGGGCAACCAGTGCGTGGTAGTTGCTCCCGACTACACCCGCGGCAACATGCCCAACAACTTCTTCCACATGCAGCGGATCATCGGGGCCAACGCGTCCATCTACAAGGACTTCACGATCAAGGAGCGCCTCAAGGCGACAATCCGGATGGACTACTACAACCCGTTCAAGTGGTTCAACTGGAGCAACGCGATCACCACCATGACCCAGAACAACCCGGCCGTCTTTATGACCCCTGGCCTCAGTGACTTTGGGGATTCCACCGAAGGCGGACCGTCGCAAATTCACCTTTCGTTCCGCGTGAAGTTCTAGGGGCGGAAGTTACTCGCACCTAAGCTGTAAGACTGTAAACTAACGGCGGATTCCAGGCTCTGGAATCCGCCGTTTTTCGTTTCAACCGCGTGGATCGCCACCAACTGGTCACCGTCAGGGAGGTTTGTCTCACGGCACGGCGACCGTTTCAATCTGACCGGTAGCGACGGTCCGGTTCGACGCGTCACGGTACTTTACCTGGTAGTACAGCATCCTCTGCGAGATCGCCGGAATCGCGACGCTGCACCCGCTCGCGCACGGTACGCCGGTAACTCCCGTTTCCACCCCGCCCGCACCTTCGGAAGGGAATAGGAACGGCACGGCGGGAACGGTAGCCGCCGTAGCCAAACACTTTTCCTGCCGGCTCGTACAGTAGAACTGCCCCGGCCCTCCGTTCTCCGTGTATCCAAACTGGATCACGGCATTATGAACCGCCAGGCCCGGAGGGGCGGTCAACTTCACCGGGATTGGCTGGAATGTCCGGCGCACCACCGAATCCGTCGGTGGGTACGGGGGCAGCTTCCCTAGCAGGATCTCGGTCCACGCGCCGTTGGTATACATCGAGCGGAACATCACCCACGAAGCGTCTGAGAGCGCTTTGCCGTGCCAGTACGGATCGATCATCTTGTAACGGCTTAGCCCCTTCGTCAGCGACCTGCCCAATGCCCCGGTAAAATCGTTCTTCTTGAATCCCACTTGCGTGATCGCGTTGAGATAAGCGCTCATGTTGCCGATGCAGATGTCGACCGGTATGTCTTGATTCATCATGTACCACATGCAGCCATACGCACCATCACTGCGCCTCGCCACATTCGGACAGTTCACATAGATGTCGCCTGGCTGGGCGGCCGCACGGCACTCGCCGGGTTTCCGCGCCACGCAGTACTTGTAGGAATCCGCGGCCGTATCGCTCAGAACGTCTCCCGTCGCGCCGCTACTCGCATCGATCAATGGCTGCATACCGCAGTATGCCCACGTCGGCTGTATTTTCCGATTGATGTTCCCAAAAGCGCCGGAAGAACCCCAGCGATTCTCCGAACCGCTTGCCGCCCAAGTCCCGGAACTCGCGCCCCAGACCCACAGCGGTGCCGAACCTTCCCAATACCCGGTACCTGCCGAGAGCGGGCACCCGTCGGTCGTTACCGATAGCCCGCTCGTGTAGGTCACCCCTAAGCCGCCGGAGGGAATTCGCGAAACGTAGACCGTGCCGCTCCCGCTGTTCAACGTGATCGTACACGAGGCTCGAATCGAATCCACAAGATATGTATCGCTCCAAATCGAACATGGGTTGGCCGCCGTGCAATTCCCGGCTGCGACCAGTGTCGTTGGCGAAGTCTTTACAACGTAAATGTTATATCCCACACGGCTCAGATTATCGCCGTCTGTAGTTGTCGAAGTCACTCGATACAATTGTCCCGATACGGACATTGCGGAGTCGCTGATGTCCAGCATGGGCTGCAACGGCCGGCCATCCATGAGCCACTGCCTCTCTGAACTCGGCGCATTGTCCTGTAGCCAGCTCGGATGGTCTTGCGCGCGCTCGATGAAGGATGCCGTACCCGTTGCTCCCGAGAACGCTGGTGCCAGAGAAACATATCGGTTGGGTGGATCGCCCATTGGACTGCTGCCCTCCCGCACTGCGTAGCACGCTCCGCCGCCTGACTGGCAGTTGCCGTCGTACGAGGGCACTCCACCGAGGGTGACTTCTGGCCGCGGAACCGGATGATCGTAGTCCCACGCCACGCGGACCGTTGTTCCGTCGCTATTGATCCCGTGAGGGTCTCTCGCCGTATCCCAAGTCCACGACCAGTTCGAGACGCCATGGAAGAAATCGCGCGCCATGCAGTGTGCCGACAATCCCGTGGAACTGTGATCGCCAGGCGAAGTCATACCGTATCCCCGCTGAAGCGTCCACTGGTTCCCGTTCTTCGCCACCAGTACTA
>JADGNS010000654.1 GCA_017883355.1 Candidatus Solibacter sp. | reverse complement strand
CCGCCTGTACCGCCGCGCCATCGAGGATTTCGAACGCCTCAAAGCCCTTCGCCACGAATTACCAAACGAACCCATTGTGGAGGCCCAACCCGAACCAAACGAAACTACTTGCACCCCGGACCAAACGAACCCACCAGGCCGCCCCGCTCCCCAGCCGCATCCCCCCGAACACTACGGGCCCGATGGCGAGCTCCGCTTCCCCTACGACAGTCCAAACTTCCACCAAGCCCCGGCGCCGCCCGGCCCGCCCCTCCCCAACCAGTGAAGCAGTCCTTCAGGTGTAAACTCTGTTGGCAGTATTGTCTCGCCCGTCTCAAATTCGCACACTCCAAACCGTGACATTATGGCAACAGGAGCGTCCAATTTCACAGACAGGGTTATTGGACGGCTAAAAAGTTCGTTACGTGAGTTATGGCTCAGGATGCAGCCGGTGCGGTAGGCGCCCGAGTGAGTCCACAGGTTGATTCATTAATTCGGGCGGCACAGGGCGGCGACCAGGACGCTTTCGAGCAACTGGTCCGCACCTACGACCAAAGTGTGCTCAGACTGGCCATGAACCTCCTCCGCTCCCCGGAGGACGCGCGCGACGTCTACCAGGAAGCGTTTCTCAGGGTCTATCGCAACCTGCACGCCTTCCGTTTCGACTGTAGCTTCCATACCTGGTTGTACCGGATTGTGACGAATATTTGCTTGGATCAGTTGCGCAAGAGGAAGGTCCGGAAGGAGGAGTCCCCGACCATCGAAACCAGCGAGGGACCCATCGACCGGATGGACTCCTTTGAAGAGGAATCCGCGCACGCCGACCCGGAGCGCAGCTTATGGAATTTGCAATTGAAGCAGCGGATTGAAATCGCGCTGGAAGATCTGACGCCGCGCGAACGCATGGTTTTCGAGCTGCGGCATTACCAGGGATTGCGTTTGCGGAACATCGGCGAAATGCTCGGCACCACCGAGGAGGCCGCCAAGAATTGCCTGTTCCGCGCAACCCAGAAGATGCGCGCCGTGTTAGGAGATTTCACATGACTTGCGACTCGATATTAAAGCTCGTGCCTCTTTACTATTACGGCGAGCTCACGCCGGACGAGGAAGAACGCCTCGAAGAACATGTGCACGGGTGTCCCGCCTGCACGCTCGAGCTGGCGCGGCAGCGGGCCTTGGCGGCGGCGCTGGATCGCCGGCAAATCGTGGCGGCAACGATGCTCCTGGAAGACTGCCGGAGCGACCTCATGGCCGCCATTCAAGGCGGCGCCCCGCGCGTCGAGCCTTCCGTGAAGGGCGCGTGGCGCCTCTTCCTGAACGCCATGGCGGCGTCGTGGAACGGCGCGGCGGGCAGCGGCATCGCCCGCCTGCGGCAACCCGTCGGAGCGCTCGCCCTCATCGCCATCGGATTCTTCGCCGCGCGCATGATCTCTACCACCGCGCCTCCCTCCAGTCCCTCAAACGATGACGTGTATTCCACGGTCCGCTCCGTCCAGCCCGATCACGCCGGTGGCGTCGCCATCTCCCTGGATGAGACCCGCCACAAGGTGGTCAAGGGCAGCATGAACGACGGCAACATCCAGCGCCTCCTGCTGGTCGCCGCCCACGAAGACAATCCGGCGGTCCGCGTCGAATCCGTCGACCTGCTGCGCAGCCAGTCCGGCAGCACCGAAGTGCGCGACGCCCTGCTCAACGTGTTATCGGCGGATTCCAACGCCGGCGTGCGCCTCAAGGCGCTGGAAGGTCTCAAACCACTGGCCGGCGATTCCGAAGTCCGCAAGACTCTGCGGCGCGTGCTCCTCACGGACGACAACGTCCCCGTGCGCATGCAGGTGATCGACCTGCTCGTGGCCAACCGCGACGACAATATGGTAGGCGTGATGCAGGGTTTGGTGCAGAAGGAAAATAACAATTCGGTGCGCCTCAAGCTGGAAAAGGCGCTCAGGGACATGAATGCGTCGATCGGTACATTTTAAAGCGCCGGCGATCCTGCTGCTGTTGCCGCTGTTGGCCGTGCCCCAAACCACCGGCCTCGTGCGCCAGGGCGATCGCTTTGTGCGCGATTTCTCCGGCACCGCGCCGGCAGGGCGCCGCCTGCGCATCAATGCCCACGGGCCGGTCACCGTGCAGGCCGGCGCCGCCAAGAGCATCTCTTACACGGTCCACCTGAGCGTCCGCGCGCGCACCGAGGCCGAAGCCCACCTCGTCATGCAGCGCTACAACGTGCGCGTCACCCCGCAGGGCGAGTGGGTCGTACTCACCGCGCCCGGCGGTCCCGTGATCTCCACCGTCACCGTGAAAGCCCCCCGCCTGGAGCAGGTCGTGGTCTCCACTTCCGATGGAGCCGTTGACGCCAGCGGCATCGAGGGGTCCCTCGATGTCGATACCCGCGCCGGCGAACTCTCGGCCGACCGCGTCGGCGGAGAGTGCAGGCTGGTTACCGGCGGCGGCGATATTCGGGTCGGCACCGTGGGCGGCGGGCTGCGCTGTTCGACCGGCGCGGGCGCGATTCACGTCGGCACCGTGCGCGGAGCCGCCATACTGGAAACCGTCGGCGGCGATATCACCGCCGCGGACGTCGGCGGTACGGTGCGCGTCGAAACCGGCGGCGGCGGCATCCACATTATCAAAGCCGGTGGCGCGGTATCCGCCGGAAACGGCGGCGGCGAGATCGTCGTCGATTCCGCCAACGGCATCGTCACCGTCCGCAATATGGCGGGACCGGTCAAGGTAGGCGCCGCCGCCGGCGTGCAGTGCGAGAGCGGCTCGGGCGGCATCAATGTCACCAACATCGCCGGCGGCATGCGCGTTTCCACGTCGCTCGGCAACATCATGGCGAGCCTGCTGGCCGGCAAACTCACCGATTCTTTCCTCGCCACCGGCAATGGTGACATCACGGTTTATATTCCGTCAAATGTAGGGGTGAACGTTCGCGCACAGAACGATCTGGCCGATTCCATCCGCCGGATCGCCGTCGATTTTCCGGGCGTGCGCGTTCGCCGGCAGGGTCGCCTCATCGTTGCGGAAGGCCCGGTCAACGGCGGCGGACCGCTGCTTCAGATTTCCGCCACCGTCGGCACCATCTTTATCAGAAAACAACAGTAGAGGTAGAACAATGAAAACCAGTCTGGGAATTGTATTAGCCGCGGCGGCAAGCCTCGTCTCGTCCTCCGCATTTGCGCAGCAAGTCGTGATTCCGCGCAGCCGCACCGCGCAAGGCTTTGTCGTGGAGAAGGCCAGTAGCGGCTATCTGGGGATCGGCGGCCTCGATATCAGCCCCGAACGCGCCAAGGCTCTCAACCTGAAGGAAGAGCGCGGCGTCGAGGTTTCCAGTTTGGCCGCCGATGGCCCCGCCTCCAAAGCCGGCGTCAAAGAAGGCGACGTCGTGCTGGAATTCAACGGCCAGCCCGTGCAGGGCACCACCCAGTTTCAGCGCCTGGTGCGCGAAACCCCGGTCGGGCGTCAGGTGAAAATCACCGTGTGGCGCTCTGGCGCCTCGCAGACCCTCACCGCCACCGTCGGCGAGAACCGGCAGACCACCATGATCGCGCCCGGCGGCTGGGACGTCTCCATGCCCAACATGCCCGCCATGCCCAACATGCCGGACATGCCTGCCATGCCTAACATTGAGATCCCGCACTTTAGTATGTCCTCGCAGAACCCCATGCTGGGCATCGTTGGCGAACCCCTGGGCCATGAAGATCAGCTCGCCGAATTCTTCGGCGTACAGGACGGCGTCTTCGTGCGCTCCGTGAGAAAGGGCTCCGCCGCCGAAAAGGCCGGGATCAAAGCCGGCGACGTCATCACCAAAATCGACGATTCCAAAGTCGCCAGCAGCGCCGAAATCACCCGCGTCCTGCGCGGCCTGAAGTCCAAGAAGACTTTCGGCGTCACCGTGGTGCGCAACAAGAAAGAGATGCCCCTCACCGTCACCGTGGAATTAGTGGGATAAGGCTCTGCCTTGTCCATCCGAGCGAAGCTCGGATTCCTTGCCCTACAACTTCTTCCCCAGAATCGCGTAGTCCAGCCCCCCAAAGAACGCCTCCCGGAAATCCTCCGGCAGGCTCTTCACGGAGGGCATCGATTCCGCCGC
>JADGNS010000653.1 GCA_017883355.1 Candidatus Solibacter sp. | reverse complement strand
GCAATTGCGCGCGGTAAATTTGGATATATTCCGGCTTGCCGTACTGCGCGTTGTTGCGGTCCCACGGCGACAGGTAGACTCCGAACTTCAGTCCCGCCCGGCGCATCGCTTCCGCCATGTCCTTGACTATATCGCCCTTACCGTCCCTCCAGGAACTGCTCTTGACGGAGTGCGCGGTGGTGTCGGTGGGCCACAGGCAGAAGCCGTCATGATGTTTGGCGGTGAGGACTGCTCCGGCCATGCCGCCGGCTTTCAGCCCCGCAGCGATGGCGTCGGCGTCGAAGGCGGTAGGGTTGAAGAGCGAGGGATCCTCGTCTCCGTTTCCCCACTCCCGGTCCGTAAACGTGTTCGGGCTGAAATGGAGGAAAGCATAGACGTCCAACTCGTGCCAGCGCACCTGGCGCTCCGAAGGAAGCGCGCCATACGGCGTGGGCGCCTTCGCGGAAGCGGCTCGAACGGCCGCCGGCAACAGGGGAGCGGCGGCCATAAAGGCCCGTCGTGAAATTGGTTTCTGCATGTACGCGTCGTCCTCGCGGGTCCAATGCAACTGCGCCCGGAGCCGGTACTCGGCTCCGGGCGCTGATCCCGATTCTTAGAACCTGAGGCGAATGCTCGCTTCCATCCTTCTCGGCGGCCGCGCCCCGGTCATCCAGCCGAACTGTCCGTTGATCTGGTTGCCGTTGGCATCGAACCTGGCCGTGCTGTTTACGCCGTTGTATTGCGTGTGGTTGAAGGCGTTATAGCAGTCCATGCGGAACTCGAAGCCCTTGTTTTCCTTGATCCGGAACGCCCGCTTCAGACCGATATCCCAATCGTTCACGCCCGGTCCGCGGAACGACCACCGCGGCGCGCTGCCCACGGTTCCTTTCAGCGGACGGGAGAACACCGAGGTATCGAAGAATTTGTAGAACGTGCGCTGATCCTTCGGCAGCACGGCGTT
Organism: Candidatus Solibacter sp.; assembly: GCA_017883355.1. Lineage (GTDB taxonomy): Bacteria > Acidobacteriota > Terriglobia > Bryobacterales > Bryobacteraceae > Solibacter. Next base: position 3,134 of record JADGNS010000653.1, on the reverse strand, counting down.
ACTGAGCTGCACGATGCGCTGGCCATCGCCGCCGCCCGTCAGGTCCGCGCCGTCGGAGAGGCTGAAACCCACGCTGGTGGGCGCGCCGCTGACGAACGAGGCCAGCGTGGTCATTTGCCAGCCGTCGAACAGCGCCCAGGCCACCTTGTTGTTGATCAGGCCCTTCACCTTCGGCAGTTCCCACACCCAGGACAACTTCAGGTTGTGAGTCCGATCGAGCGACGACATTCCGTAGTTCCAACTCCTGGGCATGTACAACGGCAACGAGGAGCCGTAATCCATCGCCTTTGACCATGTATATACGATTTCCGATTCGATGCCGTTGGAGAACCGGCGGTGGGCCTGCAACTGGAGCGAGTTGTAATTCGATGTGCCGCCGATCTGCCGGACGGTTGCGTTGCCGTACCCGACGTAGGGGCGGAGGAAAGCGTCGGGCAATACTTTGCCGGTGGTTGGATCCAGGTACTGCGACTGGAATCGCGCGCCGTAGGGCAGGGTGTTCAGGTTCTGGTTCATCCACAGATGGCGCGCCAGGGTGCCGACGTAGGCGGCGTCCAGGACGAATCCGCCCTTAATCGACCGCTGTACGCCGAAACTGAAGTTATAGTAAGTCGGGTTCTCCCCCGTGGGCGAGCTGCCGCTTACGTTCATGGGGAAGAGTGTGCTGCTCGCGTTTACAAAGTTCGGAATGCTGTTGTAGTAGAGGATCGGGGTGAATACGATCGGCGGATTCGAAGCCAGGCTCATGATCTGGTTGTCTTCGGATTCGTCCACGCTCATCCCGAAGCCGCCGCGAATCGCCGTCTTGCCGTCCCCGAAGGGATCGTACGCAAATCCGAACCTGGGCATGAGTTGCACGCCGCGGTTTTGCATGAAGCCGCGCGGATAGTTCGCATCGCCGGCGAGGACCATCCCGTTAGTGACGCTGCCCGCGTTGGGAACGATGCCGCCGATCAAGACAGCCGGGAAAAGCTGGCCGTTCAGCGGATTCTTTGCGACTCGCTTGCCCGCGGAATCCAGCACCGGCTGATACAGCGTCACCGTCTGGGATGCGGTGAACCGCGACGGATCGAACGAGGCCGCCCCGTTGACCGGATTCCAGTCGGGCCATCGCAGCGAGAATCGCACCCCGTAATCCAACGTGAGTTTCCGGCTGACGCGCCAGTTGTCCTGGATATAGAAGGCCAATGACCGGGCGTAGTCGTACTGGCGCGGGCGGGCAGTGGACTCCTGGTACGTATCGAAATTGCCCAGCAGGGCGTTGGCGTAAGCCCAGTTGGCGTCGAGCGGGTTGTTCACATCCTGGGCGAAAGAGAAGCTTCCGGCGAAGGTGCCGCTGTCGCCGTTGTGCATGAAGTAGAAAATCGACTCGAAACCGGCTTTGAAGGTGTGGCCGTGCCAGATCTTGCTCAAGCCGTCGGTGAGCACATACTCATTGTGCAGCGCCTGCAGCGGCCATCGCCCGTCGGAGGAGAACGAGGCCGCGCCGGTAATGCCGCCGAAGCTCACATTCGGAATAATGTTGGAGGGGTTGTTTTGCTGATAGAACTGGGGAATGTTGAGTCCCAGACCGCTGCGGGTGAAGTTCTTGACCGCCTGCGTGTCGATTTCATCGCACAATCGCGCGTGGCCCCGCGCACCGAAGGAGAACTCGTTCACCAGGGTCGGGCTGAAGGTATAGCTGGTACTGAGGACGCCGCCGAGGACCCGGTAATCGTCGCTCATGAAGACGCCGGTCCAGATCGGCCACTGCGAATTCCCCTGGCCGGAAAGGTGCTGCTGGCGGGTGAAGCGGTTTCCGCGCCAGTACATCCGGGCCTTGGAATTCAGGTTGTAGTCTACGCGCACCACCGTTTCGTCGTACTTCCAGAAAACCGGCAGAGTGCCGGACTTGTAATTGAAATTGCCCTGGCTTATCGCCCGGTTGAAGTAGTTGGGCATCGGAAAGATGGTCAGGAGCTTCTGGGTCGCGGGGTTGATCTGTGAGGTCGGGATCACGTTGCCTGGAAACGCGGAGCCTGTGGCCGGATCCTTGATCACCGGCATTTTGCCGGCGGAATCCAGCGTCTGGGAGAAGTTGCCGGCGCGCTCGAGATCCGTGGGCACCGTCCACTGCCCGCTTTGTCCGGCGGTATACCGGGTGCGCTCGTCGGAAATGAAGAAGAACAGCTTGTCTTTGTTTTTGTTGACCTTGCCCGGCCAATATACGGGTCCGCCGATGCTGCCGCCGTACATGTGATACCGGTCCAGGGGCTTGCTGTTGCCGACCTGATTGTCGAAGAAATTGTTGGCGTTGAACTGCTCGTGCCGCAGGAAAGTGTAGGCGGTTCCGTGAAAGCGCTGGGTTCCGCTCTTGGTCACCATGTTGACGACCGCGCCGCCGCCCCGGCCATATTCGGCCGCGTAGTTGTTCACCAGAACCTTTACCTCAGCCAGCGCATCGGGATTGACGTGGCCGTTGGGATAGCCGACACCGGCTCCTTCGATCATGCCGATGCCATCCAGCGACAGGCCGCCGGCCTTCGTGCTCTGGCCCCCGATATTGGGCATCGGCGCCGTGGGATCGACTTGCCAGGCGAAGCTGTCGCCGCTGTCCACGGCTCCCGGAACCATGCGCAAATACATGCTCACATTGCGCGAGAGGATCGGCAACTCCCCTACCTGTTGACCGTTCACGATGGTGGACCGCTCGGCGCTCGCCGTCTGAACCGGCGCCGCGGCCGCGCTCACCTCGACGCTTTCCGATAACGCGCCAAGTTGCATCGATACCTGGCCCACGTCCAAGCGTTCCGACGCCGAGAGGATTACGCCGGTCTTGTCGTAGAGCTTGAATCCGGCCGCTTCCACCGTCAGCTTGTAGGGACCGGGCATTAATGCCGGGATGACGAAGCTCCCGGTCTCATCGCTGTTGACGGTGCGTGTCTCCCGCGTGTCGACGTTGAGTACCGTAACTTTAGCGGCCGGGACTGCCGACCCGCTGCTGTCGGTCACCGATCCGCGGATCACTCCAAAGACCATCTGGGCGGAGGCGGCTTGCGCCAACACCAATACCAGCGCCACCAGGAATGTTGCCGCAATAGCCGCTTTGAACGGCGCACCCCAACTGCGCGTTGTAATCTTGCTCCCCATGGTTG
>JADGNS010000034.1 GCA_017883355.1 Candidatus Solibacter sp. | reverse complement strand
CATGGTGTTGGCGAAGATATGGTAGAGTTCATGGGCCAATACGCGGCCTAGCGCACGCCCGTATTTCTCTTCCCGATCCTCCGTCTGGAGCATCAGCAACCCGGACTGTGCAAATTCGCGCACGCGGTCGCAATTGACGTCGGTGAACGGCAGAATCTGCCCGTCGCTGACGTGCGTCCAGCCCAATGCTCCTTCAATCTTGCTGCGTGTCACCAGGCCCGCGGTGTCGCATCTTCCCTTAAACGTCACCACCGCCAGTTCGGCGGACACTTCGTGACCGTGGGTTTGGTTCAGGTCGCGCCACTCGAACCGAAGTCCAATCGGCGCCATGATGGACTCCACTTCATCCTGGAGTGCTTGCAGCACGCCCGGCGGCGGTGCCTGCTGAAACTGCGTGTACAGTGTGATGGGGGCAAACGTTGCACCCCGCGTTTCGCTCGAGCCGGGGAGAACGCCCGCCAGGAGGCAAAACAGAGCCAGCTTCAATGAAAAGACCTCGCAAAGCTACATCAAACGCCAGCGCGATGCCGGTCCGTCACCACTTCGGGGTGCTCCTTTACCAGCTTATTCGCGGTATGGCATGCGAAGCAGATCGGCAACGCGGCCGCCAGCGTCCCTAACAACTTATCGGCAGGAATCTGGTTCCACTCCACACTTACCTGATCGGCCACCAGCAGCGCGGGACGGCTCCCGGTCCAGTCGATTTCTCCGATGGGCTGCCCGCATGCGGCGCAGTCCTTGTCCCGGTACCATTTGGCGATGATGTTGCGCACCAGGCAATCCGCGCCGGATTCCCGGACCTCGCTCAGGCATTCCTGCCCGCACCCCGCCTTTTCGGGCCAGCGCGAACACTCGCTGAGCCGCAATTCCGGAGCTTTGCCGAAGACTGTTGCTGCCGCGTGCGTGGCGTCCACCGCGACACCAGCCGGACGGTGGTTTTCCGGGCACGTGATGACGCGTTGGCCCCGGAACTTCCACCAGGTGCTGCCTAACCACACCGCCACCCCGGCCAGAAGAATGACCGCCAGAACCAAAACAGGCATCGGCATAAAAAACTCCGAAATCATCTTAGCAAACCGACCGCCGTTGTCAATAGCCTGCTAACCTTTGTCTATCTCTTTGAATTGAAACTACATCCCCGGGCTTTGCCGTTTGTGGCAGCCCCACCACCCACGTGCGAGATGTGGCGTTTTCCACAGCCTGTGAGTCGTTTGGCGCTATTCCCGGCAACCCGCGCACGATGCCATACGTCCAACCAACCGTGAGCCGTCAATGGTGGGCTATTTCGATCCTGTTTGTCGCCGCATCCCTTGCCGGCGCCTCATACAACGATTACGCCTCCGCCAAACAGAAGGTGGACGCCATTGAAGGCGGCAGCCTGCGCCCTGGCGCGCGCGTCGTCCTCACCTTCCCGGAACTCAGCGCCTGGGCCGCCAAGGAAGCGCCCGCCGGCGTACGCAATCCGCAACTGCGCGCGACCGCCCGCGACCTCGCCACCGGCGCCGCGCTGATCGATTTCGGCAGGTTGGAACGTTCCGCCGGCCGTCAGCCCGGTTGGTTGATGTCTAAACTCCTCGATGGCGAGCGCCCCGTCAGTGTCACCGCCCGCATACGTTCCTCCTCCGGCCGCGCCACCGTCGATATCGAGCGCGTCGAGATCTCGGGCATCGTCATCGACGGCCGCACGCTCGATTTCCTGATTCAGAATTTCCTGATCCCCATGTACCCCGACGCCGTCATCGGCAAGCCGTTCGAACTCGGCCACCGGATCGACCGCCTCGATGTCTCGCCCTCCGCTGTCGCGGTCCTGTTGAAGTAGCGATCCCTCAACACGCTTTCGCGGCATTTCCGGACGAGTTCGCTATGACCATACCCGGTCACGTGACCGGGTATGGTCATCAGATTGTGGGAATTCAGTTTGCGGTGAAGGGGAATTTAGCGCCAGTGCCCTTGCACATAAACATAGCCGCCGCCCTTCTGGCGGGTATAGCGATGCTGTACCCAGCGGGCGCGCGGGCGCGGGGGCTGTTCCCACCTTCCCTGGTTCCAGGAGTAAGCGTTGCCATCCCAACGTTGATACCCGGAGACCCACACATGATTACGGCTGGGCCGGGGCGACCGCCTCTCGATTACCGCACGAGGCGGCGCGAGGCGAATCACAACATCGGCAGCCATGGCGCTGAAGGCCAGCGCGCCTGCAAAAAACAATCCCAATAATCCCTTAAGGATCATAACAAGCTCTCCTTTTCTCATCTACGACCCTTTAGGGAGAGCACGTGCGTGGCCGTATGCGAATAGGTGATATGGGGTACAGTTCTGCGGGCGTGCCACTTAGTTTTCGGACCGCGGTATTCTGCATTAGTTGTGGGGCGGGCAATCTTGCCTGCAGCCGCCTTTCAGGCGGCTCTTTCGAGGCACACGAGCGCCTGCGATGCTGGCAAGTGCCGGCTGAAAGCCGGCTGCAGCCAGGATTGGCTGCCCCACGATTAGGGGACCAGCATCACCGGAGCTTGCCAGAAGGCCGCCTTTTGCCCCGTGGTATCCACCACCGTTACCTGACAGTTATATCTCCCGGGCTGCAACTTATTCAGCGCCAGGCTGAACCCAAGCGGCACCGCCTTCGATTTCGGGTCCATCCCTTCGGTCACCGGCAAGGGCGCTGTTTCGAACGCTTTCGTCTGTCCGCGATAGAAGGTCACGAAGGCCACCAGCGGCTGCATCGTCGCCTGACCCCGCTCGTAGGCCTGCAAATACACGTACATGTCGCGGCTCCGGCTGAATACCCGCGTCACGCTCGGGATCAGCTTCTGCCCGTTCTGGATCAGCGGGTTGACCAGCGGCGCCGCCTTGTCCTTGCCCGCCGTGAACAGCGAGTCCCGCATATCCATCCGCTGCCCGCTCAATACTACCGAACTGATGGGAATCCGCTTCAGTTCCTTGTTCAAGTTAGGCACGACGAACTTATTCAGATAAGTCCCAATGCGCCCCGTCTCGTCGTCGCGCGCCAAAAACTTCAAACTGTAAGTTCCCGGCAGCAGCGTGAAGCCGGTGTCGTATTGGATCGGCTGCTTCGCCAGTTGTGCCGCGGTGGCCCCGCTCAGCTTGATATCCACCTTGTCCCGTACGTTGGCCACCGTGACATTGTACTCGTCCTTTACTTCACCGATGAAATCGATCAGGGTGTGCTCGGCGCCGCCCTTGCGCGCGAGCGCCAGTTCGCTCCCCGGAATCTTCGCCACCACCGGCACGAAATACTCCGCCGAGTTCAACTGGAAGTAATTCACCTCCATGGCGATGGTCAGCTCCGTGATGGGGTCGCCGAGCATCAGCGCGTCGAGCAACTGCCGCTCTTTGTCCACCGTGGTGAACTTCTTGAACTCTTTGCCGGCATAATATCCCTGCCGGTAATCCAGCTTCATGGACGCGTCCGCCATGGTGATCTTGATGCGGCGGAACCGCCCGTCCATGGCCGTGTTCGCCGAGTAATATCCAATGATGTAGTAACTGGTGATCGCCTTCTGCGCCTGCACCACGCCCTGCGACAGATCGTTGTTATCCAGCAGCGCCTTGCCGCCGGTATCCGCCGCCAGGGCGTAGAGCGTGTCCTGCGACTTCTGGAAGTTATTGGTGTTCGCCATCATCGACGCCCCGGAGTACATGCCGATGCCGCCCGGCGACCCGCGGGTGGCGTCGCCCATGGGCGATTGCGCCACCAACCCGCGCGCGTCCACCGGGTAGAACGACACGTTCGCCCGGATGGCCGCGTTGGTGGTGGCCTGGAACTGCGCCTGGTTGTCGATTCCGTTCAGCCGCAGGCCGCTGGCAAAGTACACCAGCACCTTCTTCTCGTTGAGCTGTCCGAGCATCTTGACCGCGGTCTGCAACGCTCCCAGTTGCCGGTCCGTGGTGAAGAGGTTGAACTCGCTATCGTCTTCGCCGAAAGCCGCGCCGGTGTCGGCCGAGCTTTCGTCGGTGGCGTTCTCATCCAGCCCGGTGTCGGCGGCGAAGAGCTTGTTGAGTACCGCCTCGAGGTCGTCCCTCTTGTCCGTGAAGTCCTGCAACACCTGGACTGCCGCCCCGTTGAACGCCATGATCGCCATCAAATCCGCGGGCTTCATCTGCGTCCGGATGAACTTCACGGCCGCGGCTTCCGCGCGGATCTGGTCCGGCACCGGCATGGCGCTCATGTCGAAGTACATCGCCATGAGCCGCCGGTCGCGATAGCGTATGTCGCCCGGCCGCTCCGGCGTAATCTGGTGCGCCGTTACCCCCGGAACCGCGATCGCCGGGGAGGCAGGCGCCGCAGCAGGCGCTGCCGCCGGGGCCGGTTCCGCCGGCTCCACCATCTCGTCCAGCTTCTGGAATTCGCAGAAGCTGATGGTCTGCGCCACGCCGTCTTCGGTAATGGTGAAATCCTTGGCGGTCAGCCCTTCCACCGGATTGCCGTTCTTGTCTTTCACCGTCACCGTCTCAATCACCAGTTGGGTGTTGGCCTGAAACTTGACGACGCCGTTGGCCGCGGTCTGCGGGGCAGGCACGGGTTGTTGCGCCGCGGCCAGCATGGCGAAAATCAGTGCGATCGAAATTGTTCTCATGCTCAGAACCTCCACCGCAGAGTCGCCTGCAGGCTGCGCATGGCGTTGGCGGTCGACGGCAGGCCGAATTGTGAACTGGTCACCACCGTGTTCCAGTTCGGATAGGTCACGTGATTGAGCGGGTTGGTGGAATCGAACCGGAAGTCGAGGTTTTCCGCAAAGGTGCGGCCCAGGGAAGCGTTCAGGGTGAATTGCCCGGGTCCGACAATCGAGTTCCTGCCCGCCGTGCCCCACTGCCCCGCTTTCGGCGCGGTGTACGCCGCCGGATTCAGGTGCCGTCCCTGCGCAGCCGCCTGCACCGCGGCGCCCGTCGTGTCGGGCCTTAGAGGCCCGGTCACTCCCGTCCCCACCACCGTCGCGCCATAGATCGGGGTAGCCGGCAACCCGCTGCCCGTGTTGATCTGGCTGATCAGCGTCCACCCTTTGAACGCCGCGCCCTTCCAGCCGTGCAGCAGCGCTCCGCCACGCACGCCCACGCCGGATGAATACTGCGTTTGCAGGGTCAACTGGTGCCGCTGGTCGAAGTTCGAAGGACCGCGTTCGGCGCTCAGGTCCAGCCAGTTCTGCGCGATTACCGAGCTCGCCTGGCCCCTGCCGCCGAGCGCCGCGTTGTCGTAGGCCTTTGCGTAGGTGTATTGCGCCGTCGCTGTCAGGCCGTTGTGCAGCCGCCGGCGCAACTGCAACTGCCCGCTCTCCCGGGTCGAATTGCCGTTCGAGGTCATATACACGTACCCCGAGGGGCACGAGGGGCAGGGGTTGACCGCGCCCGCCGGATACGTGTTCGGCAGGAAAGCCTGCACGGCGCGCGTGCCCTTGATGCCGCTGTACGTCGCCGTGGCCACCATGGCCGCCGGCAGATCCATCTGCGCCGAAACCTGCCAGTTCTGCGCGTTGCCGATGCGGAAGTCGGGATCAATGGCGAAGGTATTCGGCGTGATGCCCGGTGTGGCGTTGAACCCGTTGGCCAGCGTCAGCGGGTTGAGCGGGCTGTTGGCCACGCTCAGGCTTTTGGAGAGCGGCGATTGCTGTGCCATCTGCATGGCGATGGTATTGTAGACGGACGTATTGTAAGTTACCGCGTAGCCCGCGCGAATCAATAAGGACGAGCCGAAAATCGGCCGCCAGGAGAGTGCGACGCGCGGCTGAATCCCGTGCTTGTCGGGACGCACGAGCGAATCCGGGTAGTGCCGTCCGGTGAGCGCGCCGCTGGGACTAGAGCCCAGCACGGGAGCCTGTTGGGCAAATCCCGATGCGATATCCAGGTTCACCAGCCGGCCGTACTTCTCCACGATCGGGCTGGTATATTCCCAGCGCGCGCCCGCGTTCACCGTTAGGCCCGCGCTGACCCGCCAATCGTCGGTGAAATAGGCGTCGTATGAGGATGTGCGAAAGTACTTATCGGCGTTGCCGAAGGCAATCGAACTGGTGTCCGGCGTCCCCAGCAGAAAGTCCGCGAAATCGCTGCCGGTTCCGGGCACTGCCAGCCCGTTGGCCGTGGCCTGGGTTGCCGCGCCGGTGAAACCGAAATTGCCGCGCGCGTCCTGCTGCGACAGCAGATTGAGCTGGATCCGGCGAATGTCGCCGCCCATGGTGATATTGTGCGGCCGCTTCAGCCACATCACCGAATACGAGAGCGCGCTGGTCTGGTTGCGCGTGAAGCTCTGCTGCCCGTCACCCAAGCCGGCAAATCCGCTGTTGAAGGAAAGAGCGGGCGGTCCCCAGTTCTCGGGATCCTGATTGTTGCCGCCGATTCCCGCCTCGCCGGATACGTTCGTCCGGTTGGCGAAGAACGGTGTGTTGCGCACCGAGAAGCGGCTGTATTGCGCGCCCAGCGTGCCGTACAAGGCCTTGTTGAAGGTGTGCCGCCAGCTTAGATTCAGATTCATCCCCTGGGTGTGGTTGCTGTCCACGAACTGAAAGAGATTCGGATTCTCCCCGCTGGTGCGCTGGTAGCCCAACGTGCCGTTCACCGAATTGCGCGGGTTGATCATCTTGTTGATGCGCGTCTGAACTCCGTCCGAATCGGCCGAGCCGACCAGCGGAATCTGGTAGTTGTAGCGCGCCGAGGGGTTGAAATTCGGCGAAGGGTAGAAGCTCAACAGCGCCCTGGCCTGTGGCGCGATGCGGTTTATGGGAATCACGTTGCCGGGGAAGGGTGCGCCGGTGGAGGGGTCGATCGCCTGCACGGGATTGCCCAGCGGGTTCAGAGTCTGCGAGAGATCGCCAGAGCGCTCGGCCGCCGTCGGCATCAGGCTGGTGAGCGTGCTGGCGTTGCGGTTGCGCATGCCCTGGTACCCGATGAAAAAGTTCCCGTTGTTGGTGCGGAACAAGTGCGGGATGCTCAGCGGGCCGCCGAACGAGGCCCCGAAGCGCAGATGGTTGTAAGGCGAACGGGGCGTATCCTGGCCCGTGATGGAGAAATTGCGTGCGTTGAGCGCGGAGTTATCCAGGATCGAACTGAGGTCGCCGCGATAGCCCGAGCCCGGGCCCTTGCGGAAGTTGCCGATGGCGCGCCGCTCCACTCCGTTGCTCACGCTGCCGTTCACCAGTAAGGCGTCGCTCGCGCCCGGGGCGGCTTCATCGATGCCCGAGGAGGATGCGGCGTCCTCGGCGGGTGGCGCGCTGGAAGCATTCAAATCGGCGCGCTGAAATCCAGGCCGCGCGTTGGACGCGGCCGTCGCGGCAGCCGCCGTTGCCGCCTTGGAACCCTTCTTTGGAGCAGGTGTCTTGTCGGGATTGGCCAGCGACGGGTTCGCGGCCTGCGCGGCGGCGGTTTGCGGTGTCGCAGCCGGTGTGCCTGCCGGCGGCGGAGCAGCCGATGGCGCGGGCGGAGGCGCCGATGCCTTGATCTCGTCGAACGGCAGGAGCTTCAGCTCCCACTCCGGGCTCGGCGCATTCGGTGCGATGGCCACCTCATTCTTCAGGGGGGTGAAGCAGAGCATCTCCACCTGCAAATTCCACAACCCGTCCGGCAGGTCGGCGAATGCATAAACGCCCCGCGGATCGGTCACGGCGACCAGCTTCTTGTCTCCCTGAGTGGCGGTCACCGTGGCGCCCGGGACCGGCAGGCCGGCGAACCTGACTATGCCATGGTGCTCCGACGCCGGCGCCAGCGCAGGCGCCAGGCAGGCCAGGGCGCCACAAAACAGCGTTTGTAGTATCAGATTCCGTGCCATTCTGTTCTCTGTAGAACGACGTTCCGCGAGACACACAATTAGCTGCCTTTTCCAGCCACCGTCGTTTTAGTCTATGACGAACTTAGACGCCATTTCGTTCGGGAAGTTTGGAGACTTTCGCGCTCGCGGACGTGGCGGCGCGATACGCCGTTTTACATCTGTGACGCTTTCCCGCCGGGAGCCTTCTCCGCCGCGTCGACTACCAGTATATCCGCGACCGGCCGGCGCACACGTTGCCTCGCAGCTTTCGACACCAGATACAACGACGCAGCCGGCCGATTTGTGACACCAGCCTCAGTTGTTAGCCGGCCGTTCCACGTGGTCGATCCTGACGCAACGATAGTCGGATGAAGACGGCTTCCGGCCGTCAGTTTTCCGTGGGGATCTTTTCGGCGTGGTCTACCACCAGGATTTCCACCGGGGCCTTGCGCGCCTCCAGTTTCAGACCGAGCTGCTCCTGTATCGCATTGGACAGCGATGGGCCGACCGCGCTTTCGGTAATCGGCGCGGTGCCCGGCGCGGAGGGCGATTCCTCGGGCGTGAAGTTCAGGGTGAAACTATAGATACCCTTGAGGCCGGTCAAGTCCAGTACCGGCAGGCCGGTTTGACGCGACAAGAACTCCGTAAAGTTTCGAATGGGGACGCGGGTGGCGGTAAAGCGCCCGCCCGAAAGCGAGGTGCTGCCGCGGCCAAATTCCACCTCCTCGAGCTTCGGGCCGGCTTTTCCCACCACCAACGCGTACACCGGAAGTTCCCTGGTGTCGCGATGCAGGGTGAGTTTGAAACGATCGGCCAGCAGGCTCTGGATCATGATCTTGACATCGTCCCCGGTGGCGTCGGTGAGGGGCTCTTCCACGTGGTCGATGACGAGCGTGTCCACCGGGCTTTTCCGGGGTTCGAGTTTGGGGCCGAGTTCCTCCTGCAAGCGGGGGCGCGAGATTTGTGACGCCAATCGCGCCGGGGAATACAATGGAGCGCATCATGCCAATCTCGCGACGCCATTTCCTGGCCACCGGTACCGTCCTGCCGCTGTTTGCGGCCGCCCAATCCTCCCGCTCCGGGCAGGCCTGGTACGAGAAGATGCGGCGCTGCGGCCAGGTCAACTTCAACGAGATGGATCCGGGCCGCCTGGATATCGCGCAGTGGGTGGATTACTGGAGCAGCCTCAAGCTGGACGCCCTGCTCTTGAACGCCGGCGGCATCATGGCCTTCTACCCGACCAAAATTCCGGGCCACCATCGCAGCCAGTTTCTGGGCGGCGGCGATCTCTTCGGCGATTTCACCAAAGCCGCCAAGGCGCGCGGCATGCGCGTGGTGGCGCGCCTGGACTGCAACCTCGCCTACGAGGAGACGCTGCAGCTTCGTCCCGAGTGGTTCGTGCGCACCGCCGATGGCGCGCCGGTGAAGCATAGCGAATCGCCGTGGCTGTTCCAGACCTGCATGTTCTCCAGCTATTTCACGGAGCAGATGCCGGCGATCATCCGCGAGATCAACTCGCTCTACGACGTGGATGGCTTCTTCACCAACGGCTGGCCCTCTACCGGGCGGCCGCCGGCCTGCCGCTGCGAGGCGTGCCGCCGGCTGGCCGCCCGCAACACGCCGGCGTTCGCCGAGCAACACCTGGCGCGCGTCCTCGAAGTCTGGAAGCTGTGGGACAACGCCGCCAAAGAGAAGAAGCCGGACAGCGTGTACGTGGGCAATCTGGGAGGCGGCATCCGCGCCACCACCGACCTGCGGCGCCTCTCCTCGGTGGCCGGCTGGTTCAACGCCGACCATCAGGGCCGCACGGGCGCCACGCCCATCTGGGATTGCGCGCAGCAGGGCCGCGTGGCCCAATCGGTCATGAAGGGGCGCTGCATCACCAACGTGACCGGCAGCTACGCCAACTCCAAGCCCCTGTGGCGGCACACCGCCAAGGCGCCGGCCGAAGCCACCATGTGGATGGCCCAGACCACGGCCAGCGGCATGGTGCCCTGGTATCACTGGCTGGGCGGCGAGCCCGAGGATCAGCGATGGCGCGCGCCGGGGCGCGAGTTCTTCCAGTGGATCGCCAAGTACGAGCCGCACTTTGTGAATCGCAAACCGGTGGCCAGCGTGGGCGTGGTATTCAGCCAGCGCATGAACGCGATGTACACCCCGCCCGGCGGCGGCGCGCCCAGCGACTTCCTGCAAGGCATGTACTACGCCCTGCTGGAGGGCCGCTTCCTCTTCGATTTCGTCCACGAGGACGATCTGGATGCCGCCACGCTGAAGAAGTACGCGGCCGTCATTCTGCCTAACACCGCCATCCTGAGCGATGCGCAGTGCGCCCAGTTGCGCTCCTACGCCCGCGGGGGCGGCGGATTGCTGGCCACCTTCGAGACCGGGCGCTACGATGGCGCGGGCGCGCGCCGCGGCGAACTCGGCCTCGCCGACGTCTTCGGAGCCTCCGTGGCCGGCGACGTGGAAGGCCCGAAGGGCAATTCGTACTACGCGCGCATTGAGCAGCGCCACGCCATCCTGGCCGGCTTCGAGGAGACCAACGTGCTCCCCGGCGCCGAATACCGCTTGCCGGTGAAGGCGCGTGCGCCGCAGGCGATGACGGTGGTGCCGCCGTATCCCGCGTTCCCGCCCGAGATGGTCTACACGCGCACGCCGAAGACGGACGAGCCCGCCATCGTGATCGCGGAGGAGGGCATGAGCCGGCGCATCTGGCTGCCCGGCGACGTGGAGCGCAGTTTTTGGCGGAGTGGCGATGGCGACCTCAGCCGCCTCTTGCAGCAAGCCATCCGCTGGGTGGCGCGCGACCGCATGCCGGTGCGCGTCACGGGCGACGGACTGGTGGAACTCTTCGCCTGGGAGACCGAGCCGGGGTACGCGGTCCACATCTTGAATTACACCAATCCGAATTTTGCCCTGGGATGGTTTCGCGAAACCTACCCGCTGGGCGCGCAGACCGTGCGCATGGAACTGCCGGAGGGCGTGAGGGTACGCAAGGTGCAGGCGTTGCGCGCGGGCACGGAGTTGAAGTACAAAGTCACCGGCCAGACGCTGGAGTTCACCCTGCCCGGTGTGCGCGACTACGAGATCGCGGCGGTGACGAAGGGGTAGTCGACGGGTCCGAGCTTCGCTTGGATGCACAAGGCGGAGCCAGGCGGAGCCTTATGCCACGGCCACGAATCTGTCTTTGCGGGTGCCGCAGATCGGGCAGGTTTCCGGCGGCGTGCCGAACTCGATATTTCCGCAGACGGGGCACAGATAGAAGCCGGCTTCGGCCAGGTCTTTGCCTTGCTCCACGGCCTCTAACGCTTTCTTGTACAGTTCGGCGTGGACGGCCTCGGCTTTCATGGCGTACCCGAACATGAACCTCGCGCGGTGTCCTTCGGCCTCCGCCTCGGTCAGCATCGGGGGATACATGGTGGTGAACTCGTAGGTCTCGCCCGCGATCGCGGCCTTCAGGTTGTCGCCGGTCGAGGCCACGCCGTCCATGGCTCTGAAGTGGCCCTGCGCATGAACTATCTCCGCCTCGGCGGCGGTGCGAAACAGGCGGGCGACGTTCGGCAAACCGTCCTGCTCCGCCTTGCGGGCAAAGGCCCGATATTTCTGGTTCGCCTGACTCTCTCCGGCGAACGCTTCGTTCAGATTCGTGGTTGTGCTCATAATGATTCAGTTTATCAGGCCTGTATATCTGAAGGCGTAAACCGTGGTCCAGATCGGTCATACTAGACTGCATCCACTCATGAGACCTTCCGTCCTTCGCCGCTGCGGCTGATGTCGGCGGTGGAGCGCGGCGCGGCCCACTAACACCACGGAGATTTGTGTGGGGCAGCCTATGCAGGCTGCGGACCCGCTTTCCAGCGGGTCCAGCCGGCTGAAAGCCGGCTTGCAGGCAGGATTGCCTGCCCCACAATAGTTGTCAGGAGACTAGCGGAGTGTCCAGCTTTTGGTCCACCATCACGCGTTTCGACCGTGCGCAGCTCAAGCCGGTGATGGCGTTGCGCAACGCTCTGGGCGTAGCGCTTCCGCTGGCCCTCGGCATCGCCCTGGGGAACGCGTCGGGGGGCGCGATGGCGGCCACGGGCGCGCTCGATGTCGCCTTCTCCGATGGCACGGACCCGTATCTGCACCGCGGCCGCCGCATGCTCAGCGCGGCCCTTTTTGTTGCCCTGGCGGTTTTCGCGGGACGCCTTTGCGGGCGCAATCACCTGCTCGCCCTGCTGCTGGAAGCCGCCTGCGCGTTTGCCGCCGGACTGCTGGTGGCCGCCGGCCCCACGCCCGGCGATATCGGCGGCATCACGCTGGTCACGCTGATCGTCTTCTCCGCATCGCCGGCGTCCTCGTTCGGCAAGGCTCTCTCGTCGGGCCTGCTGGCGCTAGGGGGCGGCGTGCTGCAAACCATCTTCGCGCTGGCCCTGTGGCCGGTGCACCGCTACCTGCCGGAGAGCCGCGCGCTGGCCGCGCTGTACGCGGAACTGGCGCGCAGCACCGCGTCCAGCGTTCCCGCCACCGAATCGCCGGCCGCCACCGAGCCGATTCTGACGGCCCGCGCCACGCTGGGGGCGCTCGATTCCGCCCGCTCCGTGGAGGCGGAGCGCTACCTGGCCCTGTTCAGCCAGGCCGAACGCATTCGCCTGGCGTTGGTGGCGCTGGGCCGCCTGCACATCCGCATCGCTCGCGAGCCCGGCGGCGGCGCCGATACGGCCCTGCTCGACCGCGCCCGCGAACTCGCCGCCCGCATGCTGGTTTCGGTTAGCGGCGCGCTTGCCGCCGGCGTCAAAGGCGACCCGCATCCCGAGTGCCTGCGCGAACTCCGCGAACTCTCCGAGCAATTGCGCGCGCCCGCCGCCGCCGTCGCCGCCCCCCAG
>JADGNS010000652.1 GCA_017883355.1 Candidatus Solibacter sp. | reverse complement strand
AACCCATTTAGATTCAACAAATCGTCCTCGAAAAGTGAGACACGAATGTCTCACTTGTCAAATCCTCTGCACCCTCCGCAGCGTGTACAGTTCCGGCTTCATGTTCTCCTGCTCGAAGCGCTTCCAATCGTCATTCACGTGGATCAGTTTTCCGCTGATGTGATTGCTCCGCTCGCTGGCCAGAAACAACGCCAGGGCGATCTGCTTTTCCGCCGGAACTCCGCCGGTCACCCGCACCTTTTCCGCGTCCTCGATCTCCTTGCGGCCCGCTTTCTCTTCTCCCGCGTGCAGAATTTCATCGGTCATCGTCGAGTACACCGCCCCCGGTGCGATGATGTTCACCTGCACATTGTGGTCGCTGACTTCCACCGCCAGGTTCTCCCCGAATCGCACCACCGCCGTTTTGGATGCCGAGTAAGCGGTGAAATTGGGTCGCGCGCCTGCCGCCCCCCCGCCCGAGATCAGGATGATCTTGCCCGACCGCTTCTCGATCATCGGCGGCAGCGCCGCCCGGCACGCATTCGCCACTCCGATCAGGTTGATTTCCACCGTCTCGTTCCACGCCTTCGGCTTGCTCGATAGAAACGGTCCCACCGGACCCTGTACCCCGGCAGCGGCGATCAGGATGTCCAGCCCGCCGAAACTGCTCCGCATACGCTCCACCGCATGCGCCAGTTCTTCCAGATCGCGCACATCGGCGCGCAGCCGTAACGCCTGGCCCCCCGCCTGTTCGATCTCCAGCTTGGCCAGATCGAGCTCAGGCTGCGTGCGCGCCAACAGGCCCACTTGCGCCCCCGCGGCCGCGAATCCCATTGCCAGCCGTTTGCCGATGCCGCGGCCCGCGCCGGTGATCAAAACGCTCTTCCCTTTAATGGTGTCCAAAGATTCAGTCCTCGACTTTCCCTCCCGGCAGTCCCGGCACACCCGGATTGTAATCCGCTTTCACCCCGCGTGCTCGCCCCCGCCTCCTCAATGGGCGGAAGATGACGTTGGCCTGCCGGGTGCTCCAGAAAGTGGAGGAGACACGATATGGCAGGAAAGAATACGGCAGCATTCGGCCTCTATTCCGATCGCGTGCAGGTCGAGCAGGGGATTGACGCCCTTCTCGCCGCCAGATTCCGGCATGAGGATATTTCGGTACTGTTCCCCGACAACGAGGGAACCAAAGACTTCGCGCACGAGAAGAGCACCAAGGCTCCGGAAGGTGCCACTGCGGGAGCGGGTGCCGGTGGCGTCATCGGCGGAACGCTGGGCCTCCTGGTTGGCATCGGGGCGCTGGCGATTCCAGGCCTCGGCCCATTTATCGCGGCGGGACCCATCGTGGCGGCCCTCGCCGGTGTCGGTGCTGGAGGCGCGGTCGGCGGATTTGTGGGGGCCCTGGTCGGTATGGGGATCCCGGAATATGAAGCCATTCGCTATGACGGCCGCGTCAGACAGGGCGGCATTCTGGTCTCCGTTCATTGCGACAACTCGGAGTGGGTCGCGCGGGCCAAGGATATTCTGAAGCACACCGGCGCCGAGGAGATCGCCTCCGCCGGAGAGTCAGCCTCCGACTACGGGAAGACCGACAAGCCGCTGGTCCGCGATCCCGTCTCCGAGGTTGCACTCGACCACAGACTCGCTACTCCTCCGCGCACCCGCGCTGGTGGTGGCTCGCTTTAAACGGGCGCAAGCCCCCCAACGTACAAAGGAGATTTCCATGTTCATGACGCTATTTGTTGTTTTGCTGGTAATGTGGCTGCTGGGATTTTTCGCGTTCCACGTGGCCGGCGGCCTGATTCACGTCTTG
Organism: Candidatus Solibacter sp.; assembly: GCA_017883355.1. GTDB lineage: Bacteria > Acidobacteriota > Terriglobia > Bryobacterales > Bryobacteraceae > Solibacter. The sequence continues at coordinate 2,304 of JADGNS010000652.1, read as the reverse complement.
CTGATCATCGCCTTTATTTCTTTGGTGATGCACCTCTTCAGGGGCCGTAGCGCGGCCTGAGGGCCGCGGCTACATCCTGCTCGAAATCGTGAGATTGCCCGGCTGGAGTCCCGGCGAATTTGCCGTTACCCGAATCCGGCCGGATTTCCCAGTCGATTGCACGATCCCGAGACACAGCCCGTTGAAGGCCTTCCGTCGAGTCGCCTTGTAGTCTTCGTGGCTCTGCGGATCGCCGTTGTCCAGGCCGATCAGCTTGCCTTCGCCTTCCACCACGAATGCCACTTCACCGTCGGCGGTCGGCACCACGCGGCCCTGGGCATCCAGAATCTCCACCGTGACGTGAGCGACGTCACGGCGATCCGCCGCGATCTCCGCGCGATCCACCGTTAAGCGCACCGACGACGGCTCGCCCGTCGTCGAGACTTCCTCCGTGCGGACCACCTTGCCATCCTTGGTGCCCACGGCTTTCAGCGTGCCGGGCTCATACGGCACGTCCCACTCCAGATGCAGATCGTTGGTGGTGCGCGGCACGCGGGCGCGCGCCCCGGTGTTTCCGTAGCGGTCTTCCATTCCGTAGCGCGGGAAGGCGTAGCCCTTCGCACCGACGGATTTGCCGTTGAGGAACAGTTCCACCGTGTCGCAGTTGGTGTAGCAGGTCACCGGGATGAACTGGCCTTCCCTGCCTTTCCAGTTCCAGTGCGGGAACAGGTGCAGCATGGGCTTATCGGTCCACTGGCTCTGGTAGAAATAGAAGCCGTCTTTCTTGAAGCCGCAGGTATCGATCACCCCGGCGGACGCGCCCTTGCCCGGCCAGCGCGACTCGCCCAGGTAATCGATGCCGGTCCACATGAAATCGCCGGCCACGTAGTCGTAGGTAGAGACGAATCGCCACAACTGCTCCACATCGATGTTGCGGCCACGGCCGCCGCGGAGCATCATGCCGGGGCCCGGCGCGGCAGCGGCCGGCGCGGGGGCGGGGAACAAGCCACGATAATCGCCGCGCGTGCCGCCCATGGACCCGCTCTCCGTGCCGATCACGCGCCGCTGGGGAAACGCCGCGCGGTCGATGCTGAAGTACTTCTCTTTGCGGTCGCGCCAGCGATCCACGTAGTTGTAGCCGACCACGTCGAGCTGCGCCAGGAACTCCGGGCGCACCCGGTTGGTCAGCGGCTCCGAAGCGATCTGGTCGCAGCCGGCGGTCACCAGGCGCGTCGGGTCCTCGGTGTGGAACACTTCCAGAAGCTTGCGCAGCGTCTCGGCGCCCTCGGGGCGGGATTGATCGCCGATTTCGTTGCCGGCGCTCCACAATACGACGCTCGGGTGATTGCGGTCGCGGTGAACGAAGTCTTTGACGTCGCGCTGGTACCACTCGTCGAAATAGTTGGCGTAGCCGTAGGGGCCGATTTGCCCCTTGCCGACCTTCCACTCGTCGAAGGCCTCGTTCATCACCAGGAAGCCCATGCGGTCGCACAAGTCCATGAATTCCGCGGCGTAGGGATTGTGGCTGGTGCGGATGGCGTTGCACCCCATCTCGCGCAGAATTTCCAGGCGGCGCTCCCAGACGCGCTCCGGCACGGCGGCGCCCACGCTTCCGGCCTCATGGTGCAGGCAGACGCCGTTCAGCTTGACGTGTTCGCCGTTGAGCAGGAATCCCTTGTCGGCATCGAAGAGGGCTTCGCGGATGCCGGTGGGCGTATCGTACTCGTCCACCACGCGGCCCTGGTCGCTGACCGTAGTGTGCACTTTGTACAGGTAGGGATCGGCCACGTTCCAGAGATGGGGCGTGCCCACCGGGAGTTGCTGGACGAATTCGTACTCGCCCGCGGGCGCGATCTGCTGGGTGGCTTCGGCGGTCTGCACCGTTTTGCCGTCGCGATCCAGCAGGCTGGTGCTCAGCAGGCAGGTGGCGGAGGTTTTGCGCTCGTTCTTCACCCGGGTCTTCACCTGGAGTGTGGCGGCGTTCTTGGAAACCCGCGGCGAAGTGACGAACGTGCCCCAATAGGCCACGTGGAGCTGGTTGGTGGCCAGCAGCCACGTGTGGCGGTAGATGCCGGAGCCCGAATACCAGCGGCAATTGGGCTGCCTGGAGTTGTCCACCTTGACCGCGATCACGTTGTCGCCGCCGGCCTTCAGGTGCGCCGAGAGATCGTAGGAGAAGGCCACGTACCCGTAAGGGCGCTTGCCCAGGTACTGGCCGTTGATCCACACTTCGCTGTTCTGATAGATACCGTCGAATTCCACGACGACGGTGCGGTCCTTGTAAGAGTCGGGAACGCGGAAGCGCTTGCGATACCAGCCGATGCC
>JADGNS010000651.1 GCA_017883355.1 Candidatus Solibacter sp. | reverse complement strand
TCTCCAGGGCCGCCTTGCCCTCCACGCGCCGGTCCTGCTGCCACAACGCCCAGCCCAACAGCCCCCACGCCAGCGGATCCGACGGCGCCCCAACGGTCGCGCGCCGCAGCGTGGCTTCCGCCTTTGCCCATTGCCGCGTCTCGATCAGCGCATTGCCGAGCTTCAGCGGAATCACCAGCGACTCGGGAGCCCGCGCCAACGCCTCCTCGAAGGCGCGAATCGCCCGCACGGGATCGCCCGCCGCGCGGTACGCCTCGCCCAGGTCGACGTAGAAGCCCGCCTGCCGCGGCCGCTGCCGGGCGATCAGCGACCCTAGGAGCGGCAGGCCCACCTGTAAATTGCTGCCGTCGCGGACCTGCGCTACCGCCTCATACAGCGCATCCACCTTCGCCGGATCGTACGGCACCACCGGTCCGCGATACGATGTGGCGGGCGTTTCTGGCGTCTCCGCCTTTTCGGCTAGCGGATCGCCCGCCGCGGGAGTCCGCTGAAGCCGATGGTCGGTGATCGCGATGTGCACCGCGTCGAGCGTGCGCGCTTTCGGCATGTGGCAGCCGACGCAGTTCTCGCCCGCCCGGTGCGCCCCGCCGTGGCAGCCGGCGCACACCTTGTTGTATTGCGCCGTGGCCGCCTCGCCGCGGGGGATGTCGTGCGGGTTGTGGCACGTCGTGCAGCGCAGCTTGCCCGCGCTCTTCAGAAAGCAGGGCGACTGCCGGAACCGGTACGCCCCGCCCGCCACCTCGATGCTGTCGTTCTTTCCCGCCGCGCGGTCGAACGTAAGTTCGAACTCCGCCAGCGGCTGTCCCGCCACGTAGGAGAATGGCGCGCGCCCGTGCTTCTGGATGGAATGCGGCAGCAGCCGGCTGGAGGTCTCCAGGTGGCACTGCATGCAGATTTCGAGTTCGCGCTCCGGCGACAGGCGCGCCGGGTTGACGATGGGCGCCTTGCCCGGCGCGGCGGCGTGCGCCTCTCCCGGCCCGTGGCAGCGCTGGCAATCGATGCCCTCGGGGATGGGCGCCAGGTACTTCGCCTCCGCGCCCTCCTCGCGATTGGCGGCCGGGATCTTCGGGTACGCGTTATGGCAGGCCATGCACTCGTACGAGATGGCGCGCGTGGAGCCCGGATAGTCCGGCCGGTCGTACCCCGGATTCATGGCGAAGGTACCGCCCTTTTCCGCGTACCAACCCAGCGGCAGTTGCTGCAGCGTTCCCCGGGTGGTCAGATGCAGCCAGGTCCTGGCATGATTGCCCGAGCCCATCACGAAGTCCACCCGCTTCTCCTCGACATTCGTCTCCTGGCCGTCGCCGTCCAGTTGCCAGCGGCGTTGGACTACGCGTCCGCCGCGCTGCAGCATGGCAAAGTAGCTGTCGGACGCCTCGTGGTAGTACGGCTTCTCCGGGAAGGAGCCGGCGCGCATCGCATAGAATGACCGGCCCATGCCGGTCTTCTGAAAGCTGGCCGCGATCTCCGTATGGCACGGCGCGCACAGGGACACTTGCGCGTGCGCCGCCGGCGCCAGCATGGCGATCGCCAGGAGGATGCGGGTCACCCCGTCTGCCGGGACAGCCTTGAGCCAGCCCCTCGCCTTGGATGCGGTCCTATCCACTATAGGCATAGTGTATCTGCCTGGGACATCCCGTCGGCCCCACATCTCAATACGACGCATGCTGTGAAAATACAGATACTCCAAAGGCCCCCACGAATGCCGCCGCGACTATTGGATGGCATTGGCAGGGCCGCCGGGCTTCACGGCGGTAGCTTCCAGCGAGACTCCGCGATCGCCGGTGCCCACCAGAGCGCCCTGAGCGTCATAGAACTTGACTTGATAAAAAGCCACATGTGCCGGCAGCACGGGCAGAGTGATGGTGCAGGATTTCGCGCAGGGCAGGCGGGTGTAGGTTTCCGTCTGAGCGTAGTAAAACGGGGTGGCATCGTTGACCGCGGCGGAGACAGCCACGCAGGCCTCCCGGCGCGATGTGCAGTAGTGTTGGGAAGCGTCGCCCTGTTCGTTGTAGCCGAACTCGATGGCGGCGGAAGCGATGTGTTGGCCCTGCGGCGCCGCAATCGAGATGGGCGAACGGACAAAGGTGGAACGGTCCACCGCGTCCTGCGCGCCGAACGGGGGAAGCTTCGCCATCCAGACATTCACCTGGTACGCCGGCGTGACAATGTTGACAGCCACATTGAATAGCGCCCAGGTAGCGTTGGGGAGCGATTTCGCGGTGGAGTAGTAAAACATGTTCTTGATGCCGGCCAACCCGTGGGTGACCACGCGGCTGTGAGCGACGCTGTCGGCGGAGGTGGTCCCCAAGTAGACCTGGGTCATCCCCTGCGCCCAGGAGCCGACGTTTCCTACGCACAAATCCAGATTGTTGGGGTTGGGCCCGTCGCCCCCTGTGCACAAGAGCAACTTCACATTGGGTGCGTTGATCAGGATGTCCCCGGCCGCCGAGCCCGCCCGGCATTCACCGGCCACATTGGCAACGCAGTATTTATACGAGTCCGAAGGGCGGTCGGAGATGAGGCTGCCGGGACCACTGATATCGAGCAGCGGCAATCCTCCAGTGGAGGCGAGGGTTGCCACTTGTTTGCGGCCGAGTGGGGTGCCTGGAACCGGGATGTACTGGTAGAGTTGGCCGGAGATGAGGGTGGCGCCGGGGTTAGGCGAAAAGAGATTGCCGCCATCAAAGGGCAGCATGTCCAGAAACCAGCGCTGTTCGGATGCGGAAGTCTGGGTCTCGTCCTGGTGATAGCTGGGGTGCTTACTGGTGGTGCTGCCGTAGTCAATCCCATGGACTCCCGCAAAGCCGGGAGAATCGTCGATCACCAGCGAGAGGGGCTCGTTGAGGTGATCGATCACGCGGCCGAAGACCGCGGCCCAACCGGCGCCGTATTCCGTAATGCGTCCCAGCGGTCCGGCGTCGTTGTGACCGCCGCCATCCCAGAAACTATCGACCACGACGTCCCGGTTGGTAGTGTCCTGGCCGTGGGGGTCGTTGAGGAACTTCCAATACGTCAGGTGAAATCCGGCCTTGCACCCCGCCCACACCACGTCCCCTGCCGGGAATGCGATGGATGCACTGTGGGTCACGCCCCAAATCTTCTGGCGCCCGGAGCCGGGAGCGATGCTGGTAATGGTGATCGCGTCGGACCTCTCCTGACCGAGATAGAACACGTCTCCAACCGCAGCCTCTTGAGCGTAGGTGTCGCTTGAGTCCAGACTTGTTGGCTCCCCGTCTACCGTAATGGTTGTCTGCCCCGCACTTATCGCAGAAGTAAGATGCGTAGCCAGCGGAGCCGTCCCAAAGTTGCCAATGTCGTACGTCGCGGCAAAGTGCCCTTCCTGGAAGTTGATGCTAGCCAATGGATTGTTTGGAATCCGCTGCACGTTATGCAGCACACACCAGCGCGTTTCCGGCGCCGCAGTCACGTTCATGGCGGCGACAATGCGGGGGCAAGCGTCCCCAGCGTTACACCCTGGAGCAATATTCCTGCCATCCCCTCCATAAAGAACTCCCAGCCAACCATAAGAGTCCTGGCCTCCGCGCAAGCAGCCTATCAGTACATGCCCGCCAGCCGGAGCCACAGCGGAGGAGCAACTAAACTTAGTAGCGTCAAAAGTGGAATCGTAATCGTGCATCAAGGTTGTCAGCGGAACCGAACTGTATAGCACCGGAGCCGCAAACGATGCCGTGGCTTGCGCGGTGAAATCACCGTTGTACTTTGCTCTGTATGTGTTCGATCCGCTCGACGACTCCATGTTCATGTCGTCATCGATATTGGCTCCCGCTGAATAGATCATCCCCAACTTCCGCACCTCGCCCGTGGCGGGGATAATGTAGTACATCGTGGCGTAACCCTGATCGAGCTGGGTGAAGATGCACAGGTACCCGTGGCTCCCGTCCGGGGCCGTCTGCAGCTTGTTGGCGCAGTTTCGCACGAACCCGCCGTAGCCGGTGAACAGGCCGTTGGACCCGAAGCCTTGCTTATCCGCGTCGATCGTCACGCGCTTCAGAAGAGCACCGGTCTGCGGATCCACGATGGTTTGGGTGCGATCCTGCAACTGCGTCGGAATCATCCACTGGCCGGGATTACTCCCGTCCAC
>JADGNS010000650.1 GCA_017883355.1 Candidatus Solibacter sp. | reverse complement strand
CGAGTCCGCCGCGCGCGCCGGGGCTGCCGGGGACCTTCCAGCGGGCGCCTTTGGTGGACTTGAACCACTCCTGGGTGAAGTCGGAATTGATCTGCTGGGTATTGACGTAGATGCCCCAGCTTTCGCCGTTGATCACCACGCGGACCCAGTTAGCCTTGGGTGCGGGCATGTACTGGCGGGCTACGTATTGATACAGAACGGTGCGCAGGAAGGTGGGATCGGCGTTGGAGTTGAGCAGGTTGAGCGAACGGTATCCGTTGAGGCGCTGCTCGGAGTGGATGAAGTGGAGCGAGACATCGAGCGAGCGTTTGTAGCCCGCGGAGACGGTGGAGTAGGAAGACTGGCCGCGGAAGTGGACGCCGACATCGGGGTAGACCTTGCCATCGACGGTGAGCTTGGCGGGGATGTCGACATCGGTGTGATAGAAATCGGCGAGTTCCTTTTCCCAGTCGGGGGCTTCGAATTCCAGGAAGAGGGTGCGGAGGGTCTGTAGATCGTAGAGGGGTTCGTTGGTGTAGCTCTTGACGGCGGATGGTTTGAGGCTGGGGCCGGGGGCGGGTGGCGCCTGCGATGCGCCGCCGAAACCGCGGCCGAAGCCGCGTCCACGGCGCGGTTGGGTGGCCAGATACTCGCGGGCGGCCTTACGTTCCTCGGCGTTGAGGTAGCCTTTACCGTCCTTGTCGAACTGGGGGAGCAGTTTGGTGCGTTGGCCCATCCCGCCGCGTCCGCCGCCGCCGAAGCCGCCACCGAAGCCGCCGAAATTCGGGGGTTGGGCGATGGCCAGGGAGGCGGCGCTGAGCGCCAGGGCGAGAGTGAAGCGGCGTGAGTGTAACGATCGAAGCTGCATGGACGCCTCCAGATTGCAGACAGACGGTTGCTAAGGAGCTTAACATTTCTTTGCACGGGAGGCCATCGATGGCGGTGTATACTCCGAACAACCGGGACGATTGATGAGAGTCGTGACACGAATCCGAGGTGTTTCTATCCGCGGCTGGATGCTCGTGGCGGCGGTGCCCGTGCTGCTTACGGGACTGTGGGCGCAGCGCCCGTTCCGGGAGTACATTCCGATGGAAGGCAGGGACAGCGAAGCGGCGCTGCCGGCGGATTATCAAAACCAGGCGGAATTCGTGCTCGGTCGGTTGATGTACCCTTCGGGCGGCGGCTTCGGGCGCGGCGGAGGGCGCGGCGGCAACTGGCTGAACGGCGGCACCAACTGGACGGTGGATTATCCGCGCGGCGACCGCACGTTCGCGGTGGCGATCCGGCGGCTGACGCGCATCGATGTGCGCAGCGTGGAACAGCCGGTAAATCCGGATGACGGCGACGAGATCTATTACTGGCCCTATCTGCACGTGGGCATGCCGACGAATTGGAATCTCTCCGACGCGCAGGCGGCGAAGATCCGCGAGTACCTGCTGCGCGGCGGCTTCATGTTGTGCGACAGCTTCTTTGGCACGCAGGAATGGGAGGGATTCTTAGTGGGGATGCGCCGCATTTTTCCCGACCGCGAGATTGTGGACCTGCCGGAGGAGGATGCCATCTTTCACACGGCGTACGACGTGAAGGAGCGCTATCAGGTGGGGAACTTCCGCTCCATGCTGCGCAACGGGAACACGTACCGGGCGGACGGCAGCGTGCCGTACTGGCGCGGCGTGCGCGACGACAAGGGGCGGGTGATGGTGGCCATCACGTTTAATAACGATCTGGGAGACTCCTGGCAGTTGGCGGACGATCCGCGGTACCCGCAGAAGTTCAGCTTCCTGGGAATCCGCCTGGGCGTGAATTTCGTGATCTACACGATGACGCACTAGTTCGAGAGATGAGATTCAACGCAGAGACGCAGAGATCGCAGAGCTAAGCGCAGAGAAGACAAAAACCAGTTGGAGAGATTTCTTCTTCGGTTTTCTCTGCGCTTCCTCTGCGTTCTCTGCGTCTCTGCGTTGAAAGGACTCCTTGTGTGGTGGCGGGACTTTAGCGGTACTCTGATAAGGATGAATCGACGAGTCTTTCTGGCCTCTGCAATTGCGGGCGTGGCCGCGGCGCAGCAGAGCGAGGTTCCCGAACCGATCCGCAAACTGAAGCCCATGCTGGACGGCGTCGAGCCGATCTCTAACGGGGAACGTGCGGCGCGCGTGGAGAAAGCGCGGCGGCTGATGCGCGACCACAAGATGTCCGCCATGTACCTGGAGAGCGGCACCAGCATGTACTATTTCGCCGGCAAGCGCGAGCCGGGGCAGGCGTGGATTCTGCCGGTGAAGGGCGAGGCGGTATGGACTGTCGCCGAGGCGGCGAAGGCGGCGCAAGCGTTGCGCGATCTGGGGATTGTCACGGGCGCGGTGGGGATGGAAGAGCAGGTACGTTTCGGCACGGTGGACGGGCTGCGCCGCGAAGCGCCGGCGCTAGGGGCGGTGAGCGCAACGCCGGTGACGGCGGGGTGCCGGATGATCAAATCGCCGGCCGAGATCGCGCTCTTGCAGCGCGCCAACGAGATCACCATCGAAGCCTACAAGGCGGCGCTGGCCACCCTGCGCGAAGGCATGACGCAGCGCGAGCTCAGCGCCAACATCTCGGCGGCATTCCGCGCGCTGGGGGTGGGCGGTGGGGCGATGGCGATCTTTGGCAAGTACACGGCCTTCCCGCACGGCAGCGTACAGCCGCAGCAATTGCGCGAGGGCGACATGGTGCTGATCGACGACGGGTGCAGCGTGGAAGGGTATCAAAGCGACATCACGCGCACCACGGTGTTCGGCAAGCCGACGAAGCGGCAGAGGGAAGTGTGGGACCTGGAGCGGCGGGCGCAGGATGCCGCGCTGGCGGCGGCGCGGCCCGGTGCTACCTGCGAGAGCGTGGACGCGGCGGCGAGGAAGGTGATCACGGATGCGGGCTTCGGCCCGGGGTACAAGACGCCGGGCCTGCCGCATCGCACCGGGCACGGGATCGGGTTGGACGGGCACGAGTGGACCAACTTCGTGAAGGGGAACAAGACGAAGATGGAGCCGGGGATGTGCTTCAGCGACGAGCCGACGATCGCAATTTACGGCGAGTTCGGCGTGCGTCTGGAGGATTGCCTGCACATCACCGAGAGCGGCGCGCGCATGTTCACAAAACAGAGTCCGGCGATCGATCAGCCGTTTGGATAATCCCATGCCACAACAGACAACCGACGTTTCGGCGGAGACGTACCGCGCGCGCATCGCCAAATTTCAGGAGGCGATGAAGGAGTTCGGTCTTCGGGCCGTGGTGCTGGAATCGGGCGCCGCCATGATGTACCTGACGGGCGTGCGTTGGGGGCGCAGCGAGCGCACCTTCGCGGTAGTATTCACCCAGAGTGGCGACCCTGCGTGGGTGCTGCCCGGGTTCGAAGAGATGCGGGCGCGCGAACTGATTAAGGTGGGCGAGGACATCCGCGTGTGGCAGGAGGACGAGAGCCCGTACCAGCGGATTGCCGGGATCCTCAAGGATCGCGGAGTGGCGCTGGGGCGGGTCGGCATCGAGGACTCAGTGCGCTTCTTCGTGTTCGACGGGGTGCGCCAGGCATCGAGGCAGGCACCGAAGCTGGAGTACGTGAGCGCGCAACCCGCGCTCAAGGCGGCCGGAGTGGACCTGACGACGCCGGCGGGGCGCGGGGGGCGGAAGCAGTAGGGCGAGCGGCGCTCGAAGCCCGGTGCGGCGGCGTTTTCGATTTGGGGGCACCTGCGCAAAGACCGCCATTTGCCCCAGGACCACATGCACCACTAGTAAGAGGTGCTTATTTTCTCGACAATCGCAGTGCGGCCTTTGTAGAGAAATTAGCCTTTTTATCTTGAATTGCGCCGGGTCTTATGGCATACTCCTGGAAAATAGCCATCGCTCACTCGATTTGCTTCACCTGCTAAAAAAGGGGTTAGGTACCGGAATCGGCTATTGATGTTCTTGCTGCCAGGCGTTAGGAGAGCCACGACAACAATGCTCGTGTGGCGCTCGGGTTAGTCGGTCAGGGAGGTTAGAATGCACACTTTCTCTTTTCACAAAACAGCGCTGTGGCTGATTCTCGCCACGCTCGCGGCTTCCATCTGCTTCGCGCAGGTGGGAACCGGTCGTTTAGACGGTGGGGTTGTTGACGCAACAGGCGGAAC
>JADGNS010000649.1 GCA_017883355.1 Candidatus Solibacter sp. | reverse complement strand
CAGAGGGATGGCCACCACCGCCACCGCCGGAGGAATGGCCACCACCACTCGGCGGGCTCGAACGGCCACCACCGCCATAGCTTGGCGCACCGTGCGAGCCACCGTAACTAGGTGCTCCCCGCGATCCACCGTAGCTCGGAGCGCTGGGGTAACCACCGCGCGAATTTCCGCCGTAGGAGGGCGGCCGCACGATCGGCTGCCGCATATCCAACTGCGGACGGGACGAGGATCCGCGCCCGTAGCTGCCCGGATGCGAACTGTTGCCGCGCTGCTGCATCGAACTCGGCGCAGTCCGGTTCCAGTAGCCGCCGCTGCTGCCGCGTGCCGCAGGAGCGTTCGATGCGCCACGCGATACCTCGTTGCGGGATGGCGGCGTGAACGGCCGGAATCCATCACGGTTGCTCGCTGGAGCAGATCGAGTCACGCCGCGCTGCGGTTCCATATTTCTGGAACCCGTATTCCCGGGATTTCTGGAACCGATATTCCCGGGGCCCATGCTTCTGGGGCTCAGGTTGGAGGAGCCCATGTTGGTCCGTTGCGAGCTTCCAGGTCCCGACGAACGCGTGCTGCTGCTCGGCGGGGTGAAGGGACGGAATCCGCCGCGGTTTCCATTTTGAATGGAGGTCGGCTGATTACCGGCGCTCCTGTTCCCGGGATTGTTCATCTGCCGATTGGAGAGCGTGCCTGCACTCGGCCGCTGCATATTACTGCTAGCAGTCGTGCCGCGGAATCCGGCCGATCCGCCAGCAGCCACGCGGCCGCCAGCCGGAACTGCGCCGACATGACTCTGCTGCATGGTCTGCCGCAGACTTGCGGTCTGCTGCTGGAACGACACCGGACGGGCCATGTTGTTGTGCGCCGAGCCAAAGAAACGCTGCGCGCCACCGTTGCGCACGGTGGACGGCGCCGCCGCTCGTCCGCTGGCCGACAAACTGGCGCGGGAAGGAACCACGGGCAGGTTGCCCGCCATCATGCGCGCGCCATTCAACTGTTCACGGCTCGCCGCCATGGCTCTCACCCTGCCGGTGCCGAAGTGTCCCGCATTCATCGTCGACAGAGCGCGGCCAACGTGGTTGTTATGAATGTTCGCAATGTTTGAGAACCGGTTTCCGCCATGCAGCGGTGCGATTCCTCCGAATTGATGGAAGCTATGGATGCGGTTTACGTTGACTACGCCGAACCGGCCGCGGTATCCACCCCACCACGGATGGAAATGGTCGCAAGGTCCGATGGGAAGCCAGCCGAAGCCGCCCCAACCACCGTAGCCAAAGCCGAAACCATAGCCGCCGCCCCAGCCGAAGAACGAAACGTAGGCGGGCGCCCAGAACGGGTTATAGCCTGCATAGACCGGGCCGGGCCACCATGCCCACGCATTGCCGTACGGGAACCAGCGGCCGTAGTGATACGGGGCCCATCCCCAAGGCTCGTAGCCAACCCACGTCCAGCCGTAGTAGGGCTGATAAGTCCAGTTGCCGTCGCGATACGGAACCCAGCCATCTGGCTCGTTGGGAACCCAAACATCGCCGTAGTCGGGGACGTTCTGCCAATTGCCATAGGCGTCCAGATCCTGCGATCCGGTGTAGCGGCGGTTGGTGTGCTGCCAGGAACTGGCGTTGCGGATCATGTGATCGCGGTCGCCGTTCCAGCGATCCCAATCGTCACGGTCCGGAGCCGAAGAAATCTTGTACTGCGCGGACTGGCTGTCGCCGCGCACCGTGGCCATGTCTCCGGCGCGGACTTCGGTGCTGCCCTGCGGAGTGGCAATCTGCGCTTCGCCCTGGCGCACGATCACGATCGTGTCGCCATCGGGCCGCACTTCGATGCGGAACACGCCATCATGATGCGCGGGATGGACGGACACGTTCGGGGTATCAATCTCGGGCTCGGCGTCGCTGTCTTTGGAAACGGTGAAGTTCGCGATGCCCTCGCTCAACTGAATCTGAATGTCTTTTTTCGTGAGGTTCGCGATGTTGGCCTTGGAGTTCGGGCCCAGACGAAGAGTGTTGGCGAAGTCGAGCTGCAACTCGGTGCGCGCGTTGTCGCCGGTCGAAACCTTGTCGCCGGTCATCACCGGCTGATTCAACGTTGCCGCCGACCAATCGCCCGAGTCCCCGCGCTGCGTGGACACGTCGCCGTGCATCAGGCTGACGCGCGCCACGCCTTGGTCGGTCTGCGCCGGAGCTTCACCCGATGGTCCACCAGGCTGAGCTTCGGTAGGCTGTGCGTCGCTAGGTGGTGCCTGCGGTCCAGCCTGATCTTGGCCGATCTGGTCCTGGCCGATCTCCATGGGAGCGCTGGGCTGCTCTGAGGGTCCCGGACCTTCGTCGGTGGTTTGGGCGAACACGCTGATAGAGAACACGCCCGATAGCGCCAAAGTTAAGACTGCCAAACTTGCTATGAATCTGTTTTTCATAACCCACCTCTCCCAACCGGACCTAACTGTATAAACCCGCAGGTTGAGGAATCTCTCTGTCAAAAGGATGGGCAACTGCCATGCCAAAGAGGGCCGGAAGGACTGCATGAAAGTCGTTTGTTTTCAGTGATGAAGGAGGCGAATTCAACAGGCGAGAAGGCCGAATTCGATGGAGTTGGCCGACCTCAGCCAAGGGTGGTGGTTTTCGGCCACTTCCGCCTTGGAGAATTACTCTGTGCCGAAGGGATCTATCTGCAGGGTACTGAGGCCGGACACGTCATTTTTCGGAACATCACGATTACGCCGGCAAGGTGATCCGGTCACGCCTTTCGCGCGAACAGTATGATCGCTGGGGGTGCCCCACCCTTGCGTTTTTTGCAAGGGTGGGAGGCGATGCGGCCAATGCGTTTTCGTTTGAAACGCGCACGACCTGAAGGCGCGTTCTCGTGATGCGATCCCACTGCCGCCCACCCTTCGCGAAAAGCACGCGAAGGATGGGGCACCCCCGTTTTAGTGGTGCCGAGCGAAATCAAAAGCCTGGGCCACCCGCCCAGGTCTTATCAAAGAAGGCCACAAGTACCCGGCCGTCTTCCGACCTAAGGAAGAAATGATGACTGTTATGCCAATTGGATTCGTCGCAACTTTCCTATCGATCCTGGTTGTCGCCATAATTTTCGCAATGATACATCACGGCGGATCGGGACTTACGGAAGGCGCGCGCTTTGGCGTTCTCATTGGCATTTTCGTGGTTTGCGGATTTGTGCTGCACAACTACGTGAACCTGAACATCGGCCTGAAACTCGCTCTGGGACAGGCGGTGACTTACTTCGTCCAGTGGACGATCATCGGCATAGTCATCGGTCTTATTTACAAACCCCTCGCTACACCATAATCGTGAATATCGATTGTTTGTTTTGCGTCTGAAGCCTTATGGCGTGACCTCGAAGACTGTGCCGTAGGTGTAAGCGCCGCCAGCCCACGTTTCTCCGTAGAGATTGCCGGCGGAATCGAGGATTACGCCGCTGGAACCATACTTCGTATTTTTGGCGAACGTATATAGCACCTTCTCCGTCCACGTGGCGCCTGAGGGCGTCAACTCAAAAACATCGGTGTAGGTTTCGCCGTAGAGGTTGCCGGCCGCGTCGAGGGTCAATCCCACCGGCGTACTGCCTGTGCTGGAGCCGTCGAAACTGAAGAGCAGTTTCTCGGTCCAGCCTCCGCCCACTTTGGGCGATAGCTCGAACACCGCGCCATAGCCGTAAGTCCCACCGTAGTATGTGGTGCCGTAGAGATTTCCGAGGTTATCGAATAGCAGGGAGCCTGGGGCCTGGCCATCACTGCTGTTGTAATTGAAGTTGTAGATAACTTTCTCGGTCCATCCGCCGCCCGCTTTGGGTGTCAGCTCGAAGACCGTGCCGCAGAGAGCGGTCTGGCATCCCTTGCCGCCGCCGTTCGAGCCGGTTGTGCCGTAGAGATCGCCGGCGGAGTCGAAAATCACGGGCGTGATGGAGCCTGCTCCGTCTTTGCCATTGAAGTTGTGCAGGATTTTTTCGGTCCATGCCCCGCCCGCACTGGGAACTAATTCGAACACGATGCCGGCGCCAGAGGCGCCGCCGCTATCAGTAGTTCCGTAGAGATTGCCGGCCGAGTCGAGGGTCACGGGGGTAGTCGGCGTATATCCGTCCTTGCCGTTTTCCTGAAAGC
>JADGNS010000648.1 GCA_017883355.1 Candidatus Solibacter sp. | reverse complement strand
GCAAAGAACGGAGACCGGGCACCCAAGAGCCTGCTGTTCGTGCCCATGATCGCGCAAAGCGAAGTGGTCGGGGTGCTGGAACTGGACCAGGACGACCGGATGCGCGATTTCAGCGCCGATGAGCAGGCGCTGGCGCAGCATCTGGGCAACCAGATCGGGGTGGCGATCCGCCTGCTCGATCAGCGAACCGTGCAGGAGCAACTCTTCCGCACCGAGAAGATGGCGGCGGTGGGACGCCTGATCTCCGGTGTGGTGAACGAATTGCAGACGCCGCTGGCCTCGATCTTGAATCTGGCGCGCAAGGCGGTGGAGAAGGCTCGCGGTGGGGCGGCGGAGCGCGAGGTTGCGGCCATCGCCGCGGAAGCGGCCAAGGCTAGCAGCATGGTTTCGCGGCTGGTTTCGTATGCCGCGGCCGAACAGGTGGAGGCGCGCCCGGTGGACATCAGCGGCCTATTGCGCAGCCTGATCGAATTCAGAGAAGGCGACTGGAAGGCGACGGGAATCCGGGTACGCGACCTGACGTCGCGCGAATCGCACTTCGTGCTGGGCTCGCAGGGACAATTGGAGCAGGTGTTCCTCAATCTGTTTGTGCACGTGGAGCAATCGCTGGCCGGCGCGGAGCAGAAGACGATCGTCATCCGCACCAGCGTGCTGGCCAAGCGGCTATTGGTGGAGATCTCGTACACCTCGCCCTCGGAGTTGCGCAAACCGGAGGATATGGCGGCCGTGCTCGGGGTGACACGCAGTGTGATCGCGGGTCATGGAGGCGAAGTGCGGCTGATCGAAAAGAGCCACTCCGACCCGCGGTTCGAAGTAGAACTGCCGGCCCTGGTCAAAGAACGCGGGACGGCATCCTTGGCTAACAATGCCGCGCCGCGCGAAGGGTCGCGGCGCATGACGGCGCTGGTGATCGAACCGGACGAGGCGGCGCAGCGGCAGTTGCTCGGGTTGCTGAGCGGCCACGGTTTCCGGGTGGTGCCGGTGACGAACTCGGATGCGGGATTGGATCTGGCGCAGCGCATGCGGTTCGACGCGGCGTTCTGCTCGCTGCACGCGCCCGGGTTGAACTGGGTGGAACTAAGCGAGCGGATGCATTCGCGGGTGGGCGGATTCATCCTGCTCTCCGACGGCTACGATGCCGAGCTTTCGGCGGATTTCGAAGGCGACGGGCGATTCGTGCTGGCCAAGCCGTTGCAGGAGAAGGAACTGGAGCGGGTGTTGCAGATGATCGAGCCGCCGTCGGCCACGGTGATTCCGTTCAAGACGGGTACGGCGTAGGTGGGATAAGGCTCCGCCTTGTCCATCCGAGCGCAGCTCGTACGTCCATTCGTCACACAATCAGCATGCAATCGCCGTAGGAGTAGAAGCGGTAGGCGGATTCCACGGCGTGACGATAGGCGGCCAGGATGAGGTCTTGGCCGGCAAAGGCGCAGACCAGGAGCAGCAGGCTGGTGCGGGGGAGGTGGAAGTTGGTGAGCATGGCGCCGGTCTTCAGGAAGGGCACCCCCGGATAGAGGAAGATGGCGGTTTCGCCTTCGAGTTGGCCGGTGCGGGCGGCGGTTTCGAGGGTACGGACGCTGGTGGTGCCGACGGCCACCACGCGGCGCGCCGCATCGATGGCGGCGGCGTTTGGCGGCGTGATCCGGTAGTGCTCGGTGTGCAACTTCACCTGCTCCACCACTTCTTCGTGCAGGGGTTGAAAGGTGCCCAGTCCGACGTGCAGGGTGACGAACGCCTGTGCGGCGCCGGCTTCGCGGCAGCGGGCCAGGACTTCGGGTGTGAAATGGAGTCCGGCGGTGGGCGCGGCGACGGAACCCCTTTCGCGGGCGAAGACGGTCTGATAGCGGTCGCGGTCGGCGGGTGAATCGGCGCGCTTGATGTAGGGCGGGAGGGGGACGTGCCCAATGCGCTCGAAGGCGGCATAGAGATCGGAAGCGCCGTGAAAGCGGACGCAGCGCTCGCCGAACTCGCCGCGGGCGACGATCTCGCCTTCCAGCCCTTCGTCGAAGGCGATGCGTTCGCCGACCGGCAGCTTGCGGCCGGGACGGACGAGCGCCTGCCAGTCGCGGCCATCCGGGGAAACGCTGCGCAATAGGAAGACTTCTACCGTACCGCTCAAGTGCTCGCGGAGCCTGGGGTTGTTCCTGCCGATGGGCAGGGCGTGGATTCCGGCGCGGCGGCCGAAGAGGCGCGCGGGAAAGACGCGGGAATCGTTGACCACCAGGCAATCGCCGGGGCGCAGGTACTCCGGGAGGTCGCCGAAGACGCGGTCTTCCCAGCGTCCGCCGTCGCGGTGGACGACCAGCATGCGGGAGGCGGCGCGGTCGGCGAGGGCCTCCTGGGCAATGCGCTCCTCGGGCAGGTGGTAATCGAAATCGGCCAGTTGCATCCAGCCTTCACTGTAGCGGAAAGAGGTCCAGTTGCTCTTCCTCGGCCCAGAGCTCGGGGCGGTACTCGATGGCGCCGGCGGCGAGAGCATAGCGGTCGCGGATGCGGCGGATGCGTTCGCCGAGGGCATCCTTGTAAGCGCGGCTGAGGTGGATACTGTGCTCGAAGGTCTCGCGGTAGCGGGCGGCGAGGTGGGGGAATTCGCGGTCGAGGAAGGGCAGGAAGACCTTTTGCGCGGCGCCCGGCAGGTAGAGGGCTCCGCCGCCGAAGGTCATGGCGCCATGATCGCGGGCGGCGCGGGCGACGCTATCGAGAGAGTGGTCGGAATCGGTAATGCCGGGCATGATGGGGTTGGGGTTGACGCCGACGCAGATGCCGGCCGAACGGAGTTTCTGGACGGCCTGGAGGCGGAGTTCGGGGCGCGGGGCGCGCGGTTCCAGCAGGCGGGCGAGTTTCTCGTCGAGTGTAGTGATGGTGAGATGGACGCCGAGCACGTTACGGCGGGCGATCTCGCGGAGCAGCGGGAGATCGCGGAGGATGAGGTCGCTCTTGGTGATGAGTCCCAGGTGCCAGCCGCGCTGTCCGGCGAAGACCTCGAGGATGGCGCGGGTGCGCAGGAAGCGGCGCTCGGCGGGCTGGTAGGGGTCGGTGGCGGTACCGATGGCGATGCCTTCGTCCTGGTTGCGAATGCGGGACAGTTCCTGGCGGAGGAGGTGGCCGGGGGCGGATTTGACGTAGATTTTGTCTTCGAAATCGGCGGGGTCGAGTTCCATGAACTCGTGGGCGTAGCGGGCGAAGCAGTAGGTGCAGCCGATTTCGCAGCCGCGGTAGGGGTTGATGGTCCAACCGAAGGGCATGTTGGGTTTGGTGCGGTTCAGGATGCTCCGCGCCGGGATTTCGAAATACTCCACGCTGCGCTTGGCTTCGAGCAGTTGGCTTTGGGCAGCGAGCCGGGCGATGCCTACGAGTGCCATGCTCTAGTTTCGCCTTTTATTCGCCTTTTGGCAAGAGGGAAATTGGAGTGTGGCGAAGAAAGCGTATCAGCCGCCGATGAACGCCGATGAACGCCGATAGGCATTCTTCGTTGGGTCGGTCTTTGTTGGCATTGGCGGGAATCTAGCGGCCGGATTGGAGCAGGACGAGTTGGTGGTTGTCGTAGGTGAAGACGCGGTCGTAGACCTCGCCGGGGGGCGGGACGGATGGGCTGTGAGGGTGACGGACCTGGATGTCATCGTCGCGGAAGGTGAGGCGGAACATGAAGAGCAGAATGCTGTCGCCGTCGGGATAGGGGTCGTTGAGAACCAGGACCTTGGCGGCCTTTGGGACGCTGTAATGGGCTAGCGGTTCGAGCGTGCAGCGAACGGATTGATGCGCCTCGGCGACCCAGGCCTTGCCTCGCGGCTTCTGGCGCCAGTGAAGGGGCACAAGACAAGCGGCGACGAGCAGGAACAGGACCGCCGGGCGGGTGGCGGGCCCTGCCGGCAGCAGATGGTCGCGGGTGGAAACCAGCGTTTGGGCGGCGAACAGGTACCATCCGGGGAGCGTGAGGTAGACGGCATAGAAGCCGCGATCGGCGATCAGGACGACGGGCAGGATGCCGAGCAGAATCACGCAGGCGGCGAACAGGAGTTGGCGTTTGCGCAATGCGAACGCGATCGCCAGAAGGACGACCCAGAGCAGGACGACGCGCAGTCCGGTGAACGGAATGGCGCCGTAGAACAGATCGAAGG
>JADGNS010000647.1 GCA_017883355.1 Candidatus Solibacter sp. | reverse complement strand
TCTGCTTCCTCCTGGCCTGCCTGGGTGTGGTGGGCGGCATCCAAGGTGAGCTGGGTGGGACAGACGCTTTCGTCTGTCAACCCGTGCTGCCCCTGCTCGTATGGCTGGGTTCAGGCCTCGTCGCCCTGCCGTACGTCTACATGAGCGCCAAGTATCTTTTGCCCTGCGTGCCGGCGGCCGCACTGCTCATCGTGCGGCACGCGGCGCGCGTGCGCCAGCAGCGATATCCGCTGACGGTGGCGCTCGTCGTGGCCCTGGGGTGGATCTCAGGCGCGCTCATCGTGCTGGGCGATACCACGCTCGCCTCGTCGCAGCGCGAGGCCGTGGACCGGCTGATTGCACCGCGCATTCACCGCGGCCTCACGGTGTGGGCGGGCGGGCAGTGGGCCTTCCTCGCCTACGCCGAAGATGCCGGCGCCAAGGCACTGGCCAATACGCCGCCCCTGCCCCTTCCCGGCGACTACATCGTGGTCAGCCGCCTGGATTATTACGGAAAGCTGGATCGCCTGCCCATCCGCCACGAATTCCTCAGCACGCGAACCGACTCGCGCTGCGGCGTGTTCGTGCTCAACCGCCATTTCGGCGCCGGCTTTTTTTCCAACCGCTTCGGCTACCTGCCGTTCGCCATCGGGTGCGGGGAAGTCAATGCCTACGACCTCTATCGCGTATTGCCTTGACGGTGTAAATCCGAACCCTTGCCGCGAGGCGGCACCTCCGGGGTCCGTTTATCTGCCGAAGACCACGGGACGGCGTTCTTTTATGACGGGGTCACAATAGAAATAGGGCCGTCAGGTACAGGCTTACGGCGGCGGCGCAATCGATCGACAGATCACGTGCGTTTGTCTGTCCGTTACGCAGCCTGAAGAAGTAAATGCAAAAGGGAACCCCCAGCAGAAACATTAGCAGAATCAACTCGAAGACCGCATTTGCCAAGAGGCCTGCCCACCATGATTCGGGCCGCCATGCGCTTGAAGGAAGGAAGTTCGGGAATATCACGTACACCAACCTTCGCACCACCAGTAAGGCGATGCCCGTGAATGCCGCCCAACGGATCGGCGGATGAAGGGTCCGAGGCTGGTATCCGGCTTCGTTCGTGGCCACGTCGCAATCGTATCATCTCGGGCAACTCAGGGCAAACCGGCGTTGACAACCGGCGTTGAGGCGTGAAGACTGCACTTGGGCATTCCTTCCGTTAAGAGGCGCCGGCTAGCCTCCAACGGAACAAAGGCGAGGCCTGCCTGCGTACTAAACTCAGAGGAGTCCTATGCATATCCGGCCATCGGTAGCAGCGGCAGGGGTTCTGCTGCTGCTGATGTTCTTTCTGGCCGGCGGCGCCGCGCTGCGCGAATCCGTAACCATCGATGAGGTCGCCCACATTGGCGCCGGCTTGAGCTACGTCCAGAAACTGGATCTGCGGTTCAACGACGAACATCCGCCCCTGGCCAAGATATTGGCCGGCATCCCGTTGTCCCTGCGCGGTACCCGCGCCGACTATTCCAGCCCGCAGTGGACGATCGGCAAAAGCTTCTTCCCTGCCTATTTGGGCCAGTGGGTGTTTGGGGACTGGGTCCTGAGCCGCTGGAACAACCCGGAGAGCACTCTGGTATGGGCGCGGTTTCCCATGCTGCTGCTGACGCTGCTGCTGGGCTGGGTGCTGTTCGTGCTTGGGCGTCGTCTGGGCGGAGACTGGGGCGGTCTCCTCTGCCTGGCCGCCTACACGAGCATGCCGGCGTTCCTCACCTTCGGCCCCCTGGTGCTGACCGACGTGGCGATTGCCCTCTTCGCCGTGTTGACGCTGTGGACCCTCGGGGAATTATGGCGAAACCCGGATCGCCGAAAGACCCGCTGCTTCGCCCTGGCGCTGGCCGGAGCGCTGCTCTCGAAGTTCTCCTCGGGCGTCCTGTGCATTGCCATTCTCGTCTTCATTCTGAGCACGCGCTGGTGGCCGCTGGCAGAGCAGCCTTCGACGAAAGTCGAGGCCCGCGCCTGGCGAAAACTCCGCTGGCGCGCGCTGCGCCAAGGCGGGCTGCTTGCCGCCGCGATCGTGTACGCCGTCTATTTCGTCTTTTCGTGGAATCAGCCGGTGGACATTCCCGGGTTTGCCGGCCACGGGTGGCTGCTGGCCCTGGCCGGCCGCCTGCTGATGCCGCCATGGCTGTTCCTCCGCGGACTGGCCTGGGTGCTGCTCACCGCCGTGCGCCCGTCATTTCTATTGGGCCACGCGTATCCGCACGGGGTCTGGTTCTACTTCCCGGTATTGCTGGTTTTGAAATCGCCGCCGGGTTTCCTCGGCCTGCTGGTGTTGACCCTGGCCCTCGCCGTATGGCGCCGGTCGAAAGCCCGCACTCTGGCGGCGATTCCGGTGGAGCTCGCGGCGCACTGGCGTGCCATCTGGGTGTCGCTGCTGGTATTCACCGGCGTCTGCCTGATCGGCACCATGGACATCAGCATCCGCCATTTCAGCGTTCCGCTGGTGCTGCTGACGTTGTTGATCGCGCCTCTACCCCGGCTCATTCAACGGTCCAAGCGGCGCATGGCGTGGACCACCGCGGTGCTGACCGCCACGCTGGCTGCGAGTTGCCTGGTCAGCGCCGTGCGAGTGTATCCTCACTACCTGCCTTACGTCAGCACGCTTGGCATGCAGCGCCCCCTCTATTGGCTGATGAGCGATTCCAATGTCGATTGGAACCACGCGCTTCCCGAAGTGAACCTGTTCGCCCGGCAGCATGGGTTAGCCGATGTGCCTGTGGATGGCTACGGGTTCTCCGACGCCAGGGCCTTCGTGCCGAAGTCGCGTTTGTGGGACTGCCAGGCGCCGGCGGATTCCGATGCCGGCCTCTGGGTGTTCGTGTCGGCAAACATGATTCTGGATTCCCACAACTGCGCATGGATCATGCAGTATCCCCATCGGCAACTGGCGGGAGGCGCCATGTATGCGATTCGGCTTCCATCTGCGATTCCGCCGGCCGGCAGTCCGGGAGGGCCCCCGCCCCCGTCTGCGCGGCGCCTGTTCCTCAACGCGCCGATGGAGATGCGTGTGATGTTCCGCGAAGTGACCGACCATCCCGAGCGGATGCAGAAGACGATGGATGACATGATGGCAACGTGGCAAAAGGCGCAGTCGGAGGCGAAGCAGAAGACGGGACAGTGAGTGAGGCCGAAAGTGGCGTTTCCGTTGGTCTCCAAAAACCTTAAGGCAACGCTATGCGCGCCGGCGCTCTTTTTTCAGCCGTTCGGCAAGGAAGACCTTCAGTAGAGACTGGTAAGGCACATCCCGTCTGTTCGCCAGGACTTTGAGATCCTCGATCATGGAAATCGGAAGCCGTAAAGAGATGGTTCGCAGGGTGGGCTTCAGGTTTGGAAACTTGCTACGTTCGGCCGACTGCCAGTCGATGAACTCCGTCGAATCGTGGTCGGCCCAGAACTTGCGTTCCTCGTCTTCGGATCGAAATTCAGGCACCGGCTTCTTTTTCGCGCTTGGCATAGGCGTCCATTTCTCTTCGATTCATGTCTCGAACGGTGATTACGCGGAATAGAGAACGGCGAACAGTAAACGCAACGAACAGGCGTCGGCCGCCGCCGGTCTGCCCAAGTGCATAGTACCTTTTCTCCTGCCTGGAGTGGCGTACATCACTTCGAACAACCAGAGGTTCATTGAAAAACACATCTTCGGCTTCCTCCGGCGTGACTCGATGTCGTTCCCAGTTCTTGTGCGCGTTCGCTTCATCCCATTCAAATCCGGTACAGGCATCGAGTGGGTCTTTGTATCCCGCCACAATAATCAGTACATATCTGACATATACAGTACGCAAGACGGCCAGGCGCGCTGACTGCGAGTTCCCCGAAAGCGGGGTTACGAGAAAACTGGCTTCCCGCGGCGCGCGACGAATTTGATGGATCCGAAATACAAAAGCCGCTTCCGGCGCCCTGTGATACTTTCAGTATTATCCATCATGCGCGTTTTCCTTCTGGCTTTGGGCCTCTGCTTTTCCCTGGTGCATCCCGCCGTCGCGGCCGGGCCCGTGGAAAAGATGCTCGACTTCTTCGACCGTCTGCGAAAGGCCGAGACGGAGCAGGCGGCCCATCGTCCGGTGCCCCACGTGGAAACCCGCTTCACCGAG
>JADGNS010000033.1 GCA_017883355.1 Candidatus Solibacter sp. | reverse complement strand
TTGAGGTGCAGGATGTTGGCGGCGGGGATATTTCGTTTGGCGGCGTAATACTGGCCCACGGAGACGCTTTCGGGCACGCGGTCGTTGACCAGGATGAGGACGCGGTCTTTCAGGGGCACGGCTTGAGGGAATGCGGCGGCCACGAAGACCAGCGTGCAGAGGAGGCGCATGTCAGCCCTTCCTTTCGAGGATGGCCTGGCGGAGTTGGAGATATCGGCCGCCGCCGAGGGCCTTGGCGACGCGTTTGGCTTTCCACAGCGCGCTTTGCCGCCAGCAATAGGCGGGGCTCCCCGTGGCGAAACCGGCGGACCACGCTGGCGACATGCCGCGCTGGACTACGTAGCGGCCGAGCACGCGGCAACCGCTGCGCATCTCCGCCGCGGCAGTGGGCTCGGAGGTGAAGAGGGCTTCGACGCCCGCGGCGGCGGCCGAATCCGCCACCTCGTGCGAGAAATATCCGCCGGGAACGGAAGCCACTTTCACGGGGTCGCCGAGAATGCATGCGAGTCGGGAGATGCTGTCGCGCCACTCGCGGTCGAGTTCGGCGCGGGACAAGGCAGCCATACGGGTGGGATGAGAGCAGGAATGGCTGCCGATGATGTGCCCGCGGCGGTTGAGCTCGCGCAGGTGGGCTTCGGTCAAGAACCCGGGAGTGCCGATGCGGTCGGTGGTGATGAAGAAATGGCCTCGCCAGCCGTGGCTTTCGAGCAGGTCGGCGATGGGGTGATGGAAACTCGCGCCGCCATCGTCGAAAGTGAGCAGGACGGGGCGCCCTTCGAGTTTGCGCACGGTGCTGACGGCGGCGGTGGCTCTGGCGATGGCATCGAGGTGGCGAACGAAATCCTCGCGGCGCAATTTGTAGACGTGGGCGCCTTCGCCAGAGAAACCGCTGGACTCGAAGTCGCCGTTTTCCACAACGTCGTGGTACATGATGGCAAGCGCCTGCATGGTGTCTCTTCCTATTAGAGATGAATCGGACCGTCGCCGTCACCGCGGTTGACGTGGAACTCGTCGTGGTTCGCACCCTGGGCGGCTTGGGCGAAGGCGGGCGAAAGGGCCAGCAGATAGTTGGACGGCCCGGCGCGGAAGCCGCTAGCGAGCAGGGCGCGCGACCAGGCGGCGTGCAACTGATTGGAGACGATGAGATCGACGCCGCGCTGCTCCAGCAGGCCGGCGGCGGCGCGAACGATGTCGGTGGCGGATTCCGGCGGGGCCAGGCAATCCACGATGGTGCCCACGCGCATGTCGCCGAACTGCTTGTGGTTGTGCATCTGGGTGTCCAGCAGGACGGCCCAGCCGTCAGAGGCACGCACGCGGAGGAAGCGCGGGTCGGAGGGCGGATAGAGCTGGTCCAGGGTGGCGGCGTCGCGTTGGGCGAGCAGGGTGTAGGCAGGGCGCGAGCGTTCCCAGACTTCGTCGGCCCACGGGGCAAAGGCGGGCTCGAGGGTGAAGGGGGCGGACGGGAGGCGGCGGGCCAGACCGAGCGCTTTCATGCCCAGCCAGCCGGCGCCGGTGAAGGCGGCGGTGTCGAGCGCGGCGCGTCGCAGGGGGCTGGTACGGAGCGCGCGAATGTGGTGCAGGAATTTTGCGGGGTGGACCACTTTGAAGTGGAACGGGACGGCGGACATGCCCCAGCCGAGGCGTTTGAGCATCTGGGGGAGGGGCTGGTCCCACCCGCCCATTCCCAACCCGTAGAGCCGGGGCTCGCGGGATAGGGCGTCGCGGACCATGCGCAGGCCGAGCATGGCGTACTTGCGGTTGACGACGCCTTCGGAGAGGGGCAGCCGGTAGTGGGCGGCGGGGAGAGTGGCGCCGGCAACGGAGAACGTCTGGCGGCGCAGGATGTAGCCGCCCCGAACCTGGCTCTCTTCCAGCGCCAGGAAGAGTTCCATGCCGGGCATCCAGGCGGGGTCGGGGGTTTCGGGAAACTGGAGGTCGGCAGGAGCGCCTCCCGCGAGCAGCCTTAGGTTGAATTCACGGACCGCGGGAACGGCTTCCGGGGAGTAGGGCAGAATCTGGAGAGACATCAGACGCCGCGCTTGGCGGAGACGAGGGCGGCGAGATTGCCGACCGTCTTGGCCTGGTCCATTTCCTCGGGCGAGAACTGGAAGCCGTATGCCTCTTCGATGGCCAGCACGAGGTTCAGGTGCTGCACGGAATCCCAGCTCTCGATGGTCTCCGGGGAGGAGTCGGGAGTGACGTCGGCCTGGAGGACGTCGGAGGCGATTTCGCGAACACGACTAAGAACTTGCTCGTTCATAGGTCAGTTTGTTTCATTATGACATTGTGAGGCACAAGGTTCTGCTAATGGCGCGGGAGTTGGGTTTGGGCGGCACGGAGCGGCAACTGGCGGAGATTGCGATGGCGCTGGACCGCGAGCAGTTCGAGCCTCACGTGGGCTGCTTCACGGACGGCGGGTTCCGGGCGAAGGAACTGCGCGCGGCCGGGGTACCGATTGTGGAGCTGGGAGTGCGGTCGCTGGTGTCGCGCTCGGCGGTGGCGGGGGCGCGGCGGATGGGGGCGTACCTGGAGCGGCACGGGATCGGGCTGGTGCATGCGTTCGACGTGCCGCTGGACTTGTTCGCGGCGCCGGTGGCGCGGTGGTACCGGACGCCGGTGGTGCTATCGAGCATGCGGGCGCATCGCGATCTGACGCCCGGGGTGACGCGGCATCTGCTGCGGATGACGGACCGGATCGTGGACGGAATTGTAGTGAATTCGCGCGCGGTGGCGCGGGAACTGGCGGAGGAGGACGGGGTGCCGGCTTCGATGGTGCGGCTGGCGTACAACGGGCTGGATACGAGCGTGTTTTGCCGCGAGGGGGCGCGGGCCGCGCTGCCGTGGGACGAGGCGGCAGCGGTGATCGGAATTGTGTGCGCGCTGCGGCCGGAGAAGGGGTTACACACGCTGATGGAGGCGTTTCGTAAGGTGAAGGCAGGGCGGCGCGGGGTGAAGCTGCTGATTGTGGGGAGCGGGCCGATGCTGGCGGAGTTAGAGGCGGCCGGCGATGGGGATTGCCATTTCCAGCCGGCGGAGCGGAATGTGGCGCCGTGGCTGCGGGCGATGGACATTTTCGTGCTGCCGTCGCTTTCCGAAGCGCTGTCCAATTCGCTGATGGAGGCGATGGGGTGCGGCGCGTGCCCGGTGGCGTCGGATACGGGCGGGAATCCGGAACTGGTGAGGGACGGGGAGACGGGGCTGCTGTTCCCGGTGGGGGACACGGAGGCTCTGGCGACGCGCCTGGCGATCTTGTTGGACCAGCCGGAGTACCGGCGGGGGTTGGCGGCGCGGGCGGAGCGGCGGATTCGGGAGCATTTCACGCGGGAGCAGGCGGCGCGGGCGATGGGGGCGATCTACCTGGAGTTTCTGGCTCGGGGAGGTTAGCGGATGATCGGGCGGGGGGTTGGGTTGGTGGATGGGTTGGTGCCTGGGGCTTGGGGTTGCGTGCCCTGGTTCATGCGGTCGGCGGGGGTGCCGCCGGCGCCTACCACGTTTGGGTTGGGGATCTGCTTTTGCTTTTGGGGGTCGTAGATGAACTCCCACTCCTCGTATAAGGAACGGTCGTTGTATACCTTCACGCCCTCGCCTTCAGCGGTGGTGGCTACGCCGGCGATGCCGCCGCCGATGGTCTGGGCTCCTGGATTGCCCTGTGGCATGCCTCCGGCGCGGGGAGTGGTCAGGATGTTGCGGATCATGTCGGCAGCGGCGTTGCCCTGGCCGGTGGTAGTTCCGGGCTGGGGAAAGCCGGGAGGTATCCCGTTGGATCCCGGGGCGATGGGGTAGGGAGAGACTCCGCCCCCTTGAGAGTTGACCGGGGGTCCGGGCTGGCCGGGGAGGGCTTGGCCGGGATAGTTGGGCTGTCCGGGATAACCGGTCATACCCGGATTGGCGGGCTGGGAACCGGTGACGGATCCGCCGCCGACAAAGGAATTGCCGCCACCCACGAAGGAATTACCACCGCCGACGAAGGTGTTACCCGAGCTTGCGGTGTTGCCGGGCATGGTCGGGTTGCGGCCGCCGGTGACGCCGGGGATACCGGGCTGGCCGGGGAAGCCCTGCTGGCCAGGAAAACCCTGCTGGCCGGGGAAACCCTGCTGTCCGGGGAACCCTTGCTGTCCGGGGACGGTTGTGCCGGGCGGTACGTAGACCGGTTGGCCGAGTTGACCGGTTTGTCCGGGTTGTCCGGTGGGATAGGGCTGGGCGCCGGGAAGCGGCTGTTGTCCGTTGTCCGTCGTCTGGCCGGGGAGAGGGGGCACGCCGGAGTTCTGACCACCCGACAGGTCGCCGCCGGGCAGTGCCGGGCCCGGCATGGTGCTGTTGGCGCCTTCGCCGGGGCGGCGGCGATCGCGCGCGCTGGCGGCGCCACCGCCGGAGGTGGGATTTTGGACGCTGCCGAGACCGGTCTGCTCGCCGACGAATCCGTTGGGCGTTTTGGGATCTTCCTTGCCGCCGGGGCCATTGGGCTTGGTCACCTTGGAATCGGTGAGGACGCCGTTCTGGATATGGATGAGACGCCACTCGTCTTTTCCGGTCATGGGGTCGATGTAGCGGTGGCGCAGGAAGCGCTGATTCTGGAAGTTCTCCAGATCCTTGATTTCGCCGGGGTAGCGTTTGGCTTTGTTGACAAAGAGCTGGATGGCGCGCTTGTACTGCTCGCCGCGATCGATCAGGGTCTGTTCCTTATCGCGCTGCGACTGCATGGCAACGCGGGGAAGCTCCATATAGAGGGTGATGGCTACCACGGCGGCCATGAGGAAGACGAGGAGGAGGGCAAAACCTCTCTGGTTGTGACGGGGGCGGGGATGGCGGGAATGGCTCTTCAACGCAGAGACGCAGAGAACGCAGAGGAAGCGCAGAGAAGGCATTTGCCGAGGCGCGGAGGAAGGATGACAGGCCGGGAGGCCTGTCTTACGAAGTGCCACCGGCGTCCTCCGAGATCTTCACGGTTTGTTCGCGTTTGACATCGGTGTCTTCGATGACGACCGACTCGGCATTGATGCGGACGATTTTGTAGCGCCTTTTCACGGTCATGCCCTCGGTGGCGAGGATAATTTCTTCGCCGTCCAGGAAGAATGCGGTCCGCTTGCCATCGATGCGCTTGGTGGCAAGACCATAATACTTCATGGTGATGGGCGGGGGCGGCAGGATGGGCGCCGGACCGGGCGGGGGCGGTGGCGGCGGCAGGGGCTGGGGGCCCATGGCTTCCCTCTTGACAGGGATTATGGGTTCCGGTCCCTTGAGAACAGCCACCTCTACCGGTTTGCCGAACTGGAACAGATTGCGCTGGCCGCCATCGAGCCGGGCGTTTTGCACCTTGGCGAGCAGATCGAGGCGCAGGGTGGGATCGACGGTCAGGGGGTCGATCTGATCTTCCTTGCGTTTGGAGCGCAGGGAGGGATGAAACTCGTCGCCGCGGGAACGGGTGGCGCCCAACTGGCGCGGGGCCGAGGCTGGCTGGGAGGCCGGCGCCGTCGAGGGAATGGGCGCGGGGGTACCGGCGATTTCGGCGGCGGCGCGCTCGCGCTCCGTAACGGCGGCCGATTTAGGCGGAGCCGTGGGGGTGGAATCGGAGAAGAAGGAACTGTAGACCGCGATGGCGGCCACCACGCCGAGTATGGCGAGGGCGTAGACGGACTTCTTGTTCTCGGTACCGAGCTTTATCATAGTCCGGCTCCGGGACGCGCGGTGGCGGCAGGCGCGGCAGGCGCGGCGGGGGTGGCGGGCGGTTCGGCGGCTTCCGGTTCCGGCGAAGCATCCGTCGCCTGTTCCTTCACAAACGTGTCCACCTTGATGGTGACGTTGAGGATCTGCCCGGTCTGTTGGGGCGCGGCCACCATGCTCTCCATGATGAGGAAGCGCGGCGACTTGTCGACCAGGTTGACGAACTTGGAGAGGGCCGCGTAGGTTCCCTGGCATCCGGCGTTGATGGTCCACATGGACAAGGTGTCAGAGCCTTCGATGGGTTCCGGAGTCCAGGTGGTGGGCTGGTAGGTGATGCCGGCTTCCTTGGCGATCTGCTCGAGTTCGCCCTGGATGGTGGAGGTCACGATGCGGCGGTCGGTGAAGTAGCGGTTGAGAAACTGATCGCCCTGGCTGCGCGCGGTTTCGATTTTTTCCACCAGCTTCTTGCTCTTGGCGACCTGCTTCTCGAGCAGGGTGAGCTGTTGTTGCAGGATGTTGCGGTCGCGGCGCAGATCGTCCGCGCCGCCGCCGAAGGGCTTGAAGGCGAAGACGGCGGCCACCAGGTTGGCGAGCAGGAGAACACCCAGAACCGCGCGCATGGCGACGCGGGGATCCTTCCACTTGAGCGAGGAAAGGTTAAAGTTTCTGGGCATAATTCACCGTAAAGCGATAGCGGTATAAAGGCTCCGCCTGGGATGGCGGCTGATAGATGTTCTGGGTGACGCCACCGAACAGGTCCGAACTCTCGAGCGCTTTGTAGAAGCTGATGACGGGTTCGGGACCCTCGGAGCCAACTTGCAAACTGAGAACCACCTGGTTGCGGCCGGTGACGTAGGGTTGGATGTTGAGCACCTTGACGTTGGCCGGCATGGTTTTTTCGAGGTCGGCGAGGATGCGCGTCCAACTGATTCCCTTGCGGCTGAGCAGGGTGTTGAGGAGGACGCTGAGCTCCAGCACCTGGGCGTTTTCGGGCTTGCGGACGACGGCTTCGAAATCGGCCTGTTGTTTGGCGGTGCCAGAGATCTGGGTGCGCAGTTGGGCGACCTCTTTGCGCACGTCGGCCAACTGGACGCTATCGGCGTTGGCGAGGGTGACGAGGGCGATGAGGGAGATCACCAGCAGGACACCGACTGAGACGGAGGCCACTAACATGGCTCGGTCCCTGCGGAAGGGTTCGCTCGCGAGATTGATGGGGATCTTCATTTCAATTTGGCTTCAATTATTTCTGGAGATGGACCGCAGATAGCCGAGCAGTCCGGCGTTATTCTCCCCCGGGGCGCCGAGGGGCGAGCGCAAAGGCTCCACTTCCACGTCCAATTCGGCGGCGAAGCGGATCTCGGCTTCGGTGGTGGAGGCGCCAAATCCGCAGAGCAGCAACTTTTCGGCGCGGCGGCCCAGGTTGTCTTCGATGTAGACGAAGGTGGGGACGAGGACGCTGATGATATCCTCCATGTCGGCGGAGGGCAGCTCCAGGCAGCGCACGAGTTTGAGCTGGATCTTGTCGCGCACCACTACGGTGAGGACGCGTCCGGTGAGTTTGGCGAAGACGCTGAGGCCGGCTTCGGGCGCCAGTTCCAGGGCGGCGAGGCAGGAGGTGGTGACCATGCCGGGGTTCATACCGGCAGTGCGGAAGGGCGATTCATAGCGCGAGACAATCTCCAGGGGGGCCATGACGACGACCACGTCGGTCTTGCCTTTCTCGCCGTTCTGCGCCCAGTAGCTCATGGCGGCGGAATCCACGTCGAAGGGGACGCTGCGCTTGAGGCGGAAGCGGATGAGGGATGCCTGCTCCTTGGGCTCTTTGGGGAAGGCGTCGAAGTCCAGGACGGAGATACGCGCGCTGAAATCGGGCAGAATGAGGGCGACATCGCGGCGTTTACGCGCTGTCTGGGTGCCCGCGAGAGAACGCACGGCCCGGACGAACTCGTCGGGATCGAGGACGTTTTCCTTGAGCGGGGAGACGGAGAGCGTGCCGGATTTCAGCGGGAGGAAATCCAGCTCCGCGCGGGCGCCAATGCGGGCCGAGGCAATGCCGGCTTCGGAGATCTCGAAGGCCATGGCGGGCGGCGCTTCCTGCAAGAGCGATTTGAGCTTGTCCATCATTCCCATAAACCCGGCATTACGCCTCGATAAACGTAACCTTGTTGATTTCCCGCAGGGTGGTAATTCCCAGGCGCATCTTTTCCACGGCCGATTCGCGCAGGAAGGTCATGCCGTCTTCCCTGGCGGCGCGCTTGATTTCCGAAGTGGGTCGGCGGTTCAAGATCATTTCGCGAATACGGTCCGTGAGATCGAGCAGTTCATGAATGGCGGAGCGGCCGCGGAAGCCGGTGCCGCCGCACTCGAAGCAGCCGGCGCCTTCCAGCATGGGCACGTGGCGCCATTCGTCGGGGTTGAGCCCGCTTTCGACGAGCAGGGAATCGGGATACTTGACTTCGCGCTTGCAGTGCTCGCAGATCTGGCGCACCAGGCGCTGGGCGAGGATGCAGTTGAGCGCGGACACAAAATTGTAGGGCTCGACGCCCATGTTGAGGAAGCGTCCGAGGACGTCCAGGACGTTGTTGGCGTGGACGGTGGTGAAGACGAGGTGGCCGGTGAGGGCGGAATTGATGGCGATCTGGGCGGTTTCCTGATCGCGGATTTCGCCGACCATGATCTTGTCGGGATCGTGGCGCAGAATGGAGCGCAGGCCGCGGGCGAAGGTGAGGCCCTTCTTTTCATTCACCGGGATCTGGGTGATGCCCTTGATCTGGTATTCGACGGGGTCTTCGATGGTGATGATCTTGTCTTCGTCGTTCTTGATCTCGCTGAGGGCGGCGTAGAGAGTGGTGGTTTTGCCGCTGCCGGTGGGTCCGGTGACCAGCACCATGCCGTAGGGTTCGGCGATGTAGCGGCGGAACTTGACCAGATCGGCTTCGCCGAAGCCCACCACGTCGAGCGAGAGTTTGTGGAACTTCTCGCTCATGGATTCCTTGTCCAGCACGCGCAATACGGCGTCTTCGCCGTGGATGGTGGGCATGATGGAGACGCGGAAATCGATCAGGCGGTTCTTATAGCGCACGCGGAAGCGGCCGTCCTGGGGGACGCGCTTTTCGGCGATATCGAGCTCGCTCATCACCTTGATGCGGGAAATGATGGTGGACTGCCAGTCCTTGGAGATGGGCGGCATGGCGTAGTGAAGGACGCCATCGATGCGGTACTTGATGGCCACTTCCTGGTCGCGGGATTCGATGTGAATGTCGCTGGCGCGGCGTTCGAGGGCGTTAAAGATGGTGGTATCGACCAGTTTGATGACCGGGGCGATATCGGAATCGGTGGCGGTGAGCTTGTCGATGGAGAGGGTCTCGTCGGAATCGCCGTCTTCGGCGATGACGTCGAGGGCGAACCCCTCGGTGACTTCCTCCAGGACGCGCTGCGATTGCTCGGTCTTCTTGAGGAGCTCGGAAATCTGCGAGAGGGTGGCGACCTTGACGCGCAGTTTCTTGTTGAGCAGCAGGGTCAGTTCATCGATCAGGTTGAGATTGCGGGGATCGGAGAGGGCGATGTCGAGGGTTCCGTTCTGCGCGTGCAGGGGCACGAAGTTGTAACGGAACATGAGATCGACGGGGATGGAGCGGAAGAGATCGTGATCGATGCCGGCTTCGCGGAGGTCGATAAAGTCGCAGCGATAGCGGGCGGCCATGGCCTGCGCCTGCTCGGTCTCCGCGCCGGGTTCCGCCAATTTCGTTCTGTCCATCGTTGCCATTCGAGTTCACTCAATCCTTATCGAATCGTGTCCGCCAGGGAGAAGATCGGCAGATACAATGCGATCAACACAAACGCCACAAAGCCACCCATGACGATCATGATGGCGGGTTCGATGAGCGACAAGGTGGCCGCCATCTTGGTATTGACATCCTCTTCGAAGAATTCGGCCACGCTGTTGAGCATGGCGGGCAGGGCTCCGGTGGATTCGCCGACCTCGATCATATCGATGGCCAGCGGGGGGAAGATTTTGGATTGCCGGAGCGAACCGGAGAGCGGCTGGCCTTCGCGGACGCTCTTGCCGGCGGCCTCCACGGCGCGCTGGAGGAGGGGGGTGCCGAGCGAATCGGCGGCGGTTTCCATGGCCTGGACGAGGGGAATGCCGCCGACCAGCAAGGTGCTCAGAATGCGGGCCAACTGGGCCACCTGGTATTTCAACCAGATTTCGCCGACCAGGGGAATGCGCAGTTTGATGCGGTCCACGGTTTGGCGGGCCGCATCGCGCCGCGCCCACCAGCGGAACAGGAAAATGGCGCCAAGGAGCGCCGCCGCAAACAACACGATGTACTTCTGCGAGGCGGTGCCGATGGCGATCAGGTAGACCGTCATGAGGGGGAGTTTCGCCTGCATGCTGTTGTAAAGATTGGCGAAGGTGGGCACCACGTAGGTGACCAGGAAGACCATCAACAGGATCACGAGGACCACCAGCACGCTGGGGTACATGAGGGAAACCATGACCTTCTTGCGCACGGCCAGGGAGAGTTTCTGATAGTTGACGTAGCGGTCCAGGACTTCGGTGAGGCTGCCGCTTTTCTCACCGGCCATGACGGAGGTGACGTAGATCTTGGGGAAGATGCCCTGCTGGCGGAAGGCCTCGCTGAGCAGGGTGCCGCCGCGGACCTCGTCGCGGACGCTCTGCACGTAGGGCCCGAGCTTGGGATCGGTAAGGCGCTCGGCGAGGAGGTCCAGGGCTTTGAGGATGGGCAAACCGGCGCGGATCAGGGTGACAAACTGCTGGTTGAAGATGAGGAACTTCTCCAGGTTGATCTTCTTGCGTCCGCCGAGGAATCCGGTTCCGGCGACGCCTCCGGAGCGGGGCTTGATGGAGTAGATGAGGAAGCCCTGCTGGGCGTACTTGTCGCGGAGTTCCTTTTCGGAGGCAGCGGAAGCCACCTGCTGGTGGATCTGGCCGCGGCCGT
Source organism: Candidatus Solibacter sp. (assembly GCA_017883355.1). GTDB lineage: Bacteria > Acidobacteriota > Terriglobia > Bryobacterales > Bryobacteraceae > Solibacter. Next base: position 2,079 of record JADGNS010000033.1, on the reverse strand, counting down.
CGGCGTACTTGAGGACGTAATCGGCCATGGCTACTGCCCCGCCTCCACCAACTGAGCGCCCTTAGGCACCTGAAATTGGAATAACTTAGCGTTCAATGGGGGGTCTACCATCTCGGTATCGAGGCGGAACGCCAGGATGGAGTGGTCGAAGCCGGTGACCTTGACGACCTTGATGTGGTGGTCCGGGGCGACGAGGAATTCGACGGCGGAATAGGGCAGGTTGTCGGAGCTGGGCTCGGCGGTAATCCGCATGTCGGGGCCTTCGGGCTTCGCCTGTAGATTGCGGAACTCCTTGGAGAAGTCGAGTTTACCGAGAAGGAAGGCGAGGGGGGCGCGCATGTCGTCGCTCTCTTTGAGCTTCATTTTTTCGGCGCGATTGTCCTCGGGAGTGTAGAGCCAGAGGAATTTCCCGTCGCTGATAAAGAGCTTGCCTTTGGGCTGGTCGTAATCCCAGCGCATTTTTCCGGGTTTGCGCAGGACGAGCGTGCCGCTTTCCGTCCGTTTGGCGCGACCGGGTGGCGTATAGTCCTCATGGAAAAGGACTTGGAGCGTTTTAGCCGAGTTGTAGCGGGTCTCCACGCCTTTGAGCAGCGCGTCCAGCGCGGCGTCGCCGGCGAAAGCCGACACCGCGAGCAACCCGATCAGGAGACGAAGAACCCTCACATCAGCTTAGACGCACGCCGGGCTCCAAACGTGGAGGGGGAGATATGGGGTCGGGGGAGGAACAAGAAAAAAGCATAATGGCCACGGATGAACGCGGATGAACACGGATAACACAAAGGCAAGAAGGGTCCAGGATAGCCAAGGCTCGTGACGCTCAGAGGCGGGTCGGTTTCATTGTGAGTGACCAACGTTGCGCCAACGCGGCGCGCTCAAAGACGTTTGAGCCGCGGATAAACACGGATAAGCACTAAAGCCTTCTGGCATTTGTGTTATCCGTGTTCATCCGTGTTCATCCGTGGCCATTACGCTTTTCGCGTGATTACTTCACGGAGACGGTGACGCCCTGCTGGCTGGGGTTGCCTCCAAAGCTGACTACGATGGACTGGTCGCCGGCGGCGATATTGGTCGGGACGATTACGTTCAACTGCAGGACGCCGGAGACGAATCCGGGGGCTTCCCCGGCAAAGCTCCAGTTAGCCGGCTGACCGCCGATGGTGACGGTGGGTTGCAGCAGCGGACTGGGGGTCAGGGGCTGCGGGGGAGAGGCCACCGTGGTCACCTTACCGGTAACACCGTTGGGGGACGTCTCGCCTTCACCGGTGAGGTAGACCACCACAGTGTCGCCCCGCGCGGCCGGATTGGACGGGGCGTTGGTGCTGCCATTGGAATTGGCGATGGCACCCGGACCGGTGCCTGACGAGTTGGCGGTAAACACTCCAGGCACTGTAGTCGCCACAGCCAATCCTATGCCATTGGACGACTGGCCGAGGAACTTGACCAGAACCGTGGCGGAACTGAACAACTTGACCTCATAGGGCACCACGGCCGAGACCTGCGACGCGCTGACGAAGATCAGGGGGCACAAGAACCCGTTGACCGTCACCTGTACGCCGCCGATGGAGGTGGAGACATTGCCGGTGGAATCGAGGGTGAGAAAAGCCGCGGTGGTCGGGCCGATGGGGTGCGTGGGATCGCCGGCGAAGAGGGTGATGATCTCGCCCGGTGCGATGGAGGCGCTGGCGAAACTGGCTGCGTTGGTCACCCTGCTGATGGTGGGCAGCGGTGCGGTGATGTTGAGGGTAACGTTGACGGTGGTGGATCCGGTGGCGCCGGACGCACCGGCCACGACTACGGTGCCGGTGTAGGTGCCGGCGCCGAGGTTGGAGGGGACGACGGAAACGTTGACCGTCGCAGGCGTGGTACCGCTGAAGGGTGAGACCGCCAGCCAGTTGCCGTTGCTGGACGGCGTGGCGGTGAAGGCGGCGCCGCTGCCGGAAACGGTGAGTGGCAGCGAGGCGGGCGCGGCAGCGCCGGCGATGTAGTTAAAGGTGAGTGTGGTGGGCGTGGCGCTAACCGCCGGCGCCGCCGAGACGGTCAAGTTCACCGGAATGTTGACCGGGTTAGCACCCGTCGGCG
>JADGNS010000646.1 GCA_017883355.1 Candidatus Solibacter sp. | reverse complement strand
TCCAGTTCTACCTCACGCGCGACGTTCCCATCGTCCACGGGCACGCCATTTATCTCGACTCGGCGTGGGCCATCACCTCGGTGTCCCAGAAACAATTCTGGTCCGATGTCAACCTGGCGGAATTCGGCGACGGAAAAACCCGCGGCATCCTCTCGGTGGATATTTCCGATTGGGTGACCCCGGGCCTGAACGGCAAGACCGCGCGGGAGTGTACGCGCAAGGAAATCGCCGACGAGGTATGGGCAGAGCTCAAGGCCAGTCTCAACGTCGGCGGCCGGGTGCTCCTGCGCGACGAAGACGTGCATTACTGGTATCTCGATCCCGACATCGCCGGCGATCCGGCGAACCAGCATAAAAGGCGCGACATCGAACCGCTGCTGGTCAATCTCGTCGATACCTGGAAGCTGCGGCCCGAGGCCGTGACAGCGATTCCGAATCTCTTCTTAGCGTCCGATTATGTCCGCACCTACACCGACCTCGCCACCATGGAGGGCGCCAACGAGGCGGCCCGCCGCGCCGTCAACGGAATCCTCGCGGCTGCCGGAACCAGCGCCGCGCCGTGCCGCCTGTGGCCGCTGCACGAGCCGGAACTCTTCCAGCCTCTGCGCGCCTACGACCAGGCACGCTATCGCGCCGGCCTGCCTTGGGACGACCGCATGATGAAGGTGGCACTGTCGGTGCTCGAGCTGGTCCAGGGCTCGGTTGCGTCCGCCGCTCCGGGAGTTCTGCCGGGATTCCTGGGGGATGGGGCGCCGGCGCCCGCGCTGGATGGCGAGAAGCTCCTGCGCCTTTCCCACGAGATTGCCTCGCTCGGCGCCGCCACCCCAACGGCCCTTCCCGTTCCCGGTATCCCCGGCAAAGGGCGCCTGCGCATCGCGCAGAAGTCTTGATCGCCCATGATGCCGGACCTGACAGCACCGTTTCTCGCCCAGCTTGCGCAGTACCGCGAGCTCTCCCTCGAGACTCTGCTCGCTTCCATTCCGGCATCTGACGGGCAGCCGTATCTTTACGGAATCATCCGCGAAACCCTGGGGCACGCCGGCAAGGGATTGCGTCCGGCGCTCTGCCTGGCCACCTGTGGGGCCTTCGGCGGGCGTCTCGAAGACGCCCTGTATCCGGCGGCGGCGCTGGAGATGCTGCACAACGCCTTCCTGGTCCACGACGACGTGGAAGACTATAGCGAGAACCGCCACAACCATCCCACCGTCCATGTGCGCTACGGCATGCCGCTCGCCGTCAACACCGGCGATGCCATGCAGGCCCTCAGCATGCGGTTGCTGCGCAAGAATGCGGAGGTCGCCGGGCCCGAGGCCGCCTGGCGCATCTTCGAGGAATTCGACCACTTGCTGTTGCGCTCGCTCGAAGGCCAGGCCATGGAGCTGGGCTGGATCCGAAACAACGATTGCCTCTTGAAGACCGACGATTATGTCCGGATGGTCCTCCGCAAGACCTGCTGGTACAGCTTCATTCATCCCTGCAGGGTGGGTGCGCTGGCCGCCGGGAAGGACCCCGCGAGCCTCGACCTCTTCAACGATTTCGGCTACTATCTCGGCGCCGCCTTCCAGATTCACGACGATGTCCTGAACCTCACCGGCGAACGCCAATACGGCAAGGAAACCTGCGGCGATCTCTACGAGGGCAAGCGCACCCTGATGTTATTGCATCTTCTCGAAAACGGCACGGCCCCCGAGAAAGAACGCCTCCACGCCCTTCTCGGGAAGCCAAGGCAATCCCGCTCGCAGCGCGACGTCAACTGGGTCTACGGCCTGATGCAGGACCGCGGCAGCATCGAGTACGCCCGTCAGGCGGCCCGGGAATTTCTGACCGCCGCCGAAGCCGCCTTCGACACCGCCTATCGCGACGCCCAACCCAATGAACACCGGCAGTTCCTGAGTTCCTTGGTGCGCTACGTGGTCGATCGCGACCGTTAAGCTAAGCTGAGGGTATGCAATTTCGCAAACTTGGCAGGACCAACTTCGAGGTCAGCGACATCGGTTACGGCGCCTGGGGCATCGGCGGCAAACAATGGCTCGGCGGCACCGACGACGAATCGCTCCTCGCCCTGCGCCGCGCCATTGAACTCGGCGTCAACCTGATCGATACCGCGCTAGCCTACGGCGATGGCCACAGCGAGCAACTCGTCGGAGAGGCGGTCCGCGCCGCCGGGCGCAAGATCTACGTCGCCACCAAGGTGCCGCCCAAAAATGGCATCTGGCCGGCGAAATCCCCCACCCCCATCGCCGACGTCTTCCCCTACGCCTACCTCATCTCTAGCGCCGAAGAGAGCTTGCGCAATCTCAAACTGGAGACCATCGACCTGCTGCAACTGCACGTCTGGACCGACGACTGGGTGGATCGCGACGAGTGGCGGCGCGCTTTCGAAGACCTCAAGCGCTCCGGCAAAGTGCAAAGCGTGGGTGTCTCCGCCACCGAGCACGATCCCGATTCCGCGCTCGCCATCATGCGCACCGGCCTGATCGACGCCGTGCAGGTCATCTACAACATCTTCGATCAAACCCCGGAAGCGCGCATGCTGCCGCTGGCGCGAGAGATGAATATCGGCATCCTGGCGCGCGTTCCCTTGGATGAAGGCGCGTTGAGCGGCACCATCACCGCGAACACCACCTTCCCTCCCGGCGATTTCCGCGAGTATTATTTCCGCGGCGCCGATCGCAAGAAACAAGTGGTGGAGCACGTCGAGGCGCTACGCCGCGATCTTGGCGAAGGCGTCAGCCTGCCCGATACCGCACTGCGCTTCTGCCTGTCGCATCCGGCCGTTTCCAGCGTGATCCCCGGCATGCGCTCGCGTCGCCACGTGGAATCGAATGTCGCGCTCAGCGATCTGGGCGCGCTGCCGGCCGGGACTCTGGCCACGCTCCAGCGCCACGCCTGGGATCGCAACTTCTATAACTAGGAAACCAATCGATGATTCTGCTCACAGGCGGCACGGGGGTAGCGGGGCGCGAAATTTCGATGGCGCTCCAAGGCATGGGGGTACCGCATCGCTCGCTGGTGCGCGATCGCGTCAAGGCCGCCGGCAGCGCGGGCGCGCTCGTGGAATTGGTAGAAGGCGACCTGTCGCGTCCCGAGTCGCTGGGGGCGGCCCTGGACGGCGTGGAGAAGGCGCTCCTGCTGACCGCGGTCTCGCCCGACGCGCCCCAACAGGAAAGGAATTTCATCGCGGCGGCCAGGCGCGCCGGCCTTCGCCATGTAGTCAAGTTCTCGGCCTATGGCGCCGGCCTGAAAGCGCCCCACTTCTTCGGGCGCCAACACGGCGCCGGAGAGCGCGAATTGGAGGACTCCGGCCTGCCCTTCACCATGCTGCGGCCCAACGGCTTCTTCCAGAATTTCCTGGGCAGCGCCGGCAGCATCCAGGCGCGGAACGCCATCCACGCTCCGGCCGGCGCGATGAAGTTCAGCCCGGTGGATGTGCGCGACATCGCCGCGGTAGCGGCACACGTGTTGACCGAAGACGGCCACCAGTGGCAGCGCTATACGATCACCGGGCCGGAGGCGCTCTCCCACGACGAAATCGCCGAGCGTTTTTCCCGAGTCCTGGGCCGCCCCATTCATTTTGTCGATGTGACGGAGGACGCGGCGCGAGAGTGGATGTTGGCCGCCGGCCTCCCGGCCTGGCAGGTCGAAAAGATCCTCGACCTGTACCGCTACTACCGAACCGGCGCGGCGGCGGAAGTCACCTACCATGTCGAGTGCGTGGGCCGGAAAGCCCCGACCACCTTCGAACACTTCGTCCGCGATCACGCAGCGTCGTTTGCCGTGGCATAAGGCTCCGCCTTGTGCATCCGAGCAGAGCTCGGACATCCGAGCAGAGCTCGGACTGCCCCTACGCCAACTGCCTCTCAGTCGCGCCGCGTGGCATAAGGCTCCGCCTTGTGCAAGGTGGGGCAGTCGCTTCCGCCTGCCAACTCTTGATTCGAGCCCGCCGTTGGCAGGCGGGGTACCCTCAGGGGCCGCCTCGCCCGCATCACTCATGCCGCAGCGCCTCCAGCGGATCGATGCGCGCCGCGCGCCGTGCCGGCAGCAGGCCCGCCCCTACCGCCACCGCCGCCAGCAGAACCGTGCCTTCCGTCAGCACGACGGGGTCCGTCGGGCTCACCTGATA
>JADGNS010000032.1 GCA_017883355.1 Candidatus Solibacter sp. | reverse complement strand
ACGCGCTTTATGCCACCGCCCAGGACTACGCGAATGCCATCAACACCAAACTGGTCACCGCAGGCGTAGGAGCGACCGTCGTCGTGAACGGTACCCACATCTCGTTCGTTGGAACCGCGACCGGCAGCACTCACAGCCTCACACTCGTCGACACCGGTGGCGCCCTGGCAGCCGATGCGGGCTTCACCACGCTCACCGGGTCGGGCAGCGATGCGCTGAACGCCACCTACCTGCATCTCGCCGCTGGAACCAGCGGCGTGGCGGGCAACAACCAGCTCGTGGTTTCGTCCGATCTCCACGGGCCGGCTCTGGTCACCATCACCCCCGGCACCTATGGCGACAACTCCGGCACCACCATCCAGCGCGCGGTGAATAACGCGCTGGTCACGGCCGGCCTCCTGGATAGCGCCACAACTCCCACCGCTGGCATCGTCGCTACCCTCGACGCCCTGGGCAACCTGGACCTCACCTCCACCACCGTCGGAGCGGCTTCGGCCGTGTCCATCGGAGCACCTCCTTCCGTCAATGGCACCGTAAGTTCGGCTCTCGGCGCGGGCGGAATCGGCATCGCGACCGGCTCGCACGTGGGCACCAGCGCCACGGCGACCTCGCTCGCCAGCCAGATTCAGACGGCTATCGACGCCGCCACCAAGAACGGGGCCACCTGGACCACCGGCGACGCCCACGCGACCGCCACGGCCAATTCCAATGGCAGCATCACCATCACCAACGACAACAAGGGCGACGGCCACTCCGTTTCGGCCTTCACCGGCACCGCGGCCACCGGCGCCGTAGGTCCGCTGGTCTCCTTCATGGGCACCGGCTCGGTGAATGTAATCGCGGGTGCCAACCGCTCGGGAAGCGACATGGCGAGCTACCTCAACGGGCTCTTCTCGAGTACCTCGGCAATTCAGCCGGCCCAACTGACGGCCACCTGGACGGCCGGTGCGGGAACCGCCGGAACGCTCACCATAGCCTCCGGCAACAGCACCAACTTCCGCATCAACGCGGGCACCACGGCGACGGCCAGCATGTCCACCAGCACCACCGACCTCACAGGCGGCGTCAACTTCAGTGCCAGCGCTTCCGCTGCCCAGGCATTCCAAATCAGCTCCGATGGCGGCACCACCTGGAAAGACATCGTCTTGAATACCGACACCACCGGCACAACCGGTGCCGGCGCCCAGAAGGTGGTGGACGCTCTCAACGCCGCGTTCACTGCCCAGTCTGCCGGTGTCACCGCCAGCCTGGTAACCAGCGGCAGCAACTACTACGTGAAGCTCACGTCCAACACCACCGGCAGCGGCGCCACCATCCAGATCCAGAACTATTCCGCAGCCGACGTCACCGCCGGCTACAGCAACGCACTAGCCGCCGGGAAAATCCTGGCCGGTCTGAAAACCAAGGAAGTGACCGCTGACGCAAACCTCGGCTTCGGCGTATCTGGCGCGACTTTCACCTCCACCTTGGCCTCCGCGAGTCAGGCCCACATTGTCGATGCCGGCGGCGCGTCCTCGGCAAACTCGCTCCTATTCAGCGCGCTGCAATTCGGCAACGACGCCCAGGCCATCACGATCTCGGGCAACGACGCCGATGGCAACCAGCAGTCGAAGACCATCACGCTCCAGAACCTCACATCGGCCAACCGGGCGGGCCGCAACATCGATCAGGCAATCAGCTACCTCAACGCGCAACTGCAGGCTACCAACAACGCCACGCTGCAGAAAATCATCGCGGTAAAGGAGACTTCCGCCGGCGGTGTCGACAAGATCAACTTCATCAGCTCGCTTTCCTCGTTCAACGTGGGCGTGAGCAGTACCGCCAACGCCGATGGGGTCAATAACGGCGTTTCGGGCAACGTCACCGCGGGCGTAGTTGGCTCTGGCGCCAACATGTCCGTCGATACCCGGGCCGGCGCCATAGCGGCGGCGACGGCCATCGCGGGCGCTGTTTCCGCGCTGGGCGCGGCGCAAGCGGCGGTCGGCAAGGGGCAGAACCAGCTCAGTTACGCCATCAGCCTGGCACAGTCCCAAATCACCAACTTCTCGGCGGCCGAATCGCAAATCCGCGACGCCAATGTGGCGCTGCAAGCGGCCAACCTCTCCAAAGCCCAGGTCCTGACGCAGGCTTCGATTGCGGCCATGGCCCAGGCCAACTCCGCGCCTCAGGCGGTACTCACCCTCCTGAGGGGCTAACTCCAATAACCATTAACCCGGCGGAAGGGCCGCGCACCCGCGCGGTTCTTCCGCCGGCCTAAAGCTTCGGGCCGGATAGGACGATCTGTCCTATGCCGGCCCTGGAGTATTTTATGGGAACAACCAGCAGTACCAGCGCGATTTTCAAGGGCACCAGCGCGTATTCCAGCGATTTTTCGAACGTGATCAGCCGCGCCGTGGCGATTGCCACGCTGCCCGTCACGCAGTTGACGAATAACAAGGCGGACCTGTCGAGCCAATCCGACGAGTTGACCAAACTGGACACCAAGTTCAGCGCGCTTCAATCGGCCATACAGAAGATCGGCTCGGCGCTGGGCGGTTCGGCATTCCAGACCTCGGTCTCGAGCGACAACGTGGCCGACGTAAGCGTCGCCGATGGTGCGCGGGAGGGTGTCTACTCCATGAAGGTCACCAGCATCGGCGCCTACGAAACCAGCATGTCCACCGCCAACTGGAACGTCGCCGCGGATCCGTCCGGCAAACCGACGACGTTCACACTGGTGGCCGGCAATCAGAATTACAGCGTCACGCCGGCCGATAACAGCCCTCAATCCGTGGCCGATGCCATCAATTTGAACTATGGCAATCTGGTGCAGGCGACCACGGTGAATGTGGCCCCCGGCGACACGCGCATCGCGCTCAAGAGCGCCTCCTTGGGCCAGACCAATCTCGACCTTCTTCAGGTTCCCCTCAGCGCTCCTACCACCAGTCTTCAGCAGCAGGCGGCGGCCGGCTACGCCATCAGCCAGTCCACGGCGCTTTGGGACGCCTCCGGCAGCCCGGCCACGTACACTCTTGTCATCGGCGGCGACCAGCATGACATCGCGCCGGCAAGCAACAGTGCCGCCGATGTGGCTTCCGCCATCAACGCCGCCTATGGCAGCCAGGTCCGCGCCTCCGTGGTCGATCTCGGAAGCGGCAGCAGCCACGACTACCGCATTTCCCTCCAAGGCACCGCGGCCGGTCCCATGAACGGCTCCATGACACTGGACCTCAAGAAGGGCGGCGGCGCATCACTCCAAGCGCAACAAACCGCAGCTACCAGCCGTACAGCCGCCGCTTGGAATGCCGCGACCGATGCGGCCGGCACCCGGACCACATATTCCCTGGTGGCCGGATCCACCAGATACACCTTCACGCCGGCCGACAACAGCGCCGCCAGCGTGACCGCCGCCATCAACTCCCTCTATGGGAACCTGGTCCGGGCATCGGTGGTCGATCTGGGAACCGGCGGCAGCCCGGATTACCGCATTTCGCTGCAGAGCAAGGTCGGAAGCTCCACCTTGTTCGACATTCAGAAGACCACGGGGGCGAGTTTCCAGAGGGAACAGACACCGGGCACCCTGGCTTCCTATGAGATCAATAATTCCGGAGTGATCAACAGCAGCGCGACTCGAAATATTACCATCTCCGATGGCGTAACGGCGACGTTGCTCGGAACCAGTGGCGGAAGTGCGGTGGATATTACCGTCACACGCTCCACCTCTGCCATCAACACGGCGCTCTCCGGTTTCGCCGATGCCTATAACGCCGCCGTGGACGAACTGGGCACACAGCGGGGACAGTCAGGCGGCGCGCTGGCAGGGCAGTCCATTGTCGGACAACTTTCGGCTCTTCTCAGCGGCATCTCCACCTTTACGTCGAGCGGCCAGATCAGCGGCCTGGCCGGCCTGGGGTTGGACCTGGGCACGGACGGCCATCTGACGTACAACGCTTTCACCCTGATGTCCGCCGACCTCACCAACTCGACCGGCGTGACTTCGTTTCTGGGCTCCGCCACTGGCGGCGGCTTTCTGAAAGTCGCCAGCGATGCCCTCACCAGTTTGGAGACCCCGGTTACGGGGCTGCTTAAGAGCGCCCAAACGGACATGAAGTCGCAGATCGCGAAACTCGGCGACACGATCTCCACGAAGCAAAGCCAGGTGGACGCACTGCAACTCAAGCTGCAAAACCAGATGGCGATTGCCGACGCGTTGATCGCCTCGATGGAACAGCAGTATTCGTATCTCAGCGGCATGTTCTCGGCGCAGGAATCCGCCAACTCGCTGTATAGATAAATGCTTATGCGCCAATTACCGCTGGGACCCATTCGGCAAGCCATAAGCAGCGAAGAATTCGGCAGAGCCCAGCGCCTCTGGAACGAGTGCGCAGCCGCCCTGGCCGAGGAATTGCGCCGCGGATGTCTCACCCAAGCCAGGCTTTCCGAAGTTCGGGAGCTGGTGGAATGGTCGCGGAACGTGGTCTCGTGCGAGCGCGCCTATCTGCTGGACCGGCTCAACAGCCTGCACGTCGCCGGCGAATACGAGTTGGGCGTTCCGCCGCCCGCCCGTCGTCTCGTGGAGGCCCGCTTCTGACCCGGCAGCCACTGGGGCAGACCATCACTTGTCTAGTCTGTCAAGCTCCCCAAACCACGAAGTCCTTCACCCGCGGACACCTCCTCAACAGATTCGGCGAGGTCAAAAGGCGCACCGCCTGTCCCACCCCGCCGCGTGCTCAGCGGTGTGCGAGCCCCTGTCCCTGATTCGGCCCGCCGGCGGGCGTCACTGCACTCGCCGGTGTGTTCACCGAGATGACTGCCGCCGGTGGCTCCGATGTTGCCGCTCCCGCCGAAAGCAACACCAAATCGACCCTGCGGTTGTGCGCCCTGCCCTCCTCGGTGTCATTGGTGTCGGCCGGAGAGTTCTCCGCGTAGCCCGCCACCGCCATGCGAGAGGGCGGAATCTGAAAACGATCGCGCATCAACTCCAGCATGGCGATGCTGCGCGCCGTCGAAAGCTCCCAATTGCTGCGAAATCGCGACGTATGGATCGGCCGCGCGTCGGTGTGGCCTTCCAGCCGCACCGGGTTGGGCAGCGACTGCACCACCGCCGCGATCTTGGCCAGGATCGGCAGGCTATCGGGAGCGATCGCGTCATCCCCCGAGGCGAAGAATGCCTTTTCCCGCATGCTGATGATCAGCCCGCGCGCGTCCAGCCGGATTTGCAGCTTGCCGTTCTTCAGGTCCGAATCCAGCCCCTTCTGCAGGGTATCGAGCGATTTGCCCAGATCCGGAGGGTGCGCCGGCGGGCTGGGCGGAGGCGCATTCGGATTCTCCCGTTCGTTGGTGTTCTCTTTGCCCCAAGGCGCTTTCCGCGCCTCGTGCTTTCCCCGCCCCAGCACGGTGGAAATCGCCGCGCTGAACTGGCCGTGTTCCAGCGCCTGCCGCACCGAATCGGACACGTCCTTGGCCTTATTCTTATCGTTCTGCGTGGAAGCGAACATCACCACGAAGAAAGCGAACAGCAGCGTCATGAAATCGGCATAGGATACCAGCCAACGTTCGTGGTTCGCATGGGCGGCGGTTTTCCTGCGGGTCATCGGTATCTCCTCATGGCCTGGCGGCACGCGCCTCGGGCCGGCGTTTCGCTGTTTTCGCCTCGGCCTGGGGGTTGTATGCATCCAGTTTCAAGCGGATCAGCGTTGGGTTCAGCCCCTCCACGATCCCGATGATGCCTTCCAAAATCATGTCCTTCCGTAAAGACACCTCGTGCATGCGGGCGCGCAGTTTGTTGGCTGCCGGCAGAAATAGGATGTTGGCCGCACCCACGCCATACACCGTGGCTACGAAAGCCACCGCGATCCCGTGTCCCACTTCCTTGATATCCTCCAGATGTTTCATCACCTGGATCAGACCCATCACGGCGCCGATGATCCCGATGGTCGGCGCATAGCCCCCAGCCGCTTCCCAGACCTTGGCCTCCGACTCCGCGGTGTGCTCGGCGAGGGCGATATCGATTTCCATCATCTTGCGCAACTCCTGGAGGTCCGTGCCGTCGACCGCCAGGCTAAGGGCTTTGCGAAGAAATGGATCCTCAAGCGCCGCAGCTTCGGTTTCCAGGCTGACGATCCCCTGCTTGCGCGCCTTAGTGGCATACAGAATCAACCCGTCGATGACCGCCGCCGTGTCGTTCGTGCTTTCGAAGAACACCGCCCCCACGCCCCGGATAGCGCGCAGTACGATCGCTAGCGGCGTCGTGACCAGCACCGCGCCAAACGTCCCGCCCAGGACGATCATGGCGGCGGTTCCCTGCGTCAGGTCCTGGATGCTGCCTTTCTCCAGGAGCAGTCCGCCAATGATCCCGGCCATTGCCAGCGCGATTCCGGAAAGGGTCGCCATGTCGGGCCGCACTCCGCCCTTCTTTACGGCTTTGATAGCAACGCTCTCGGGCGCCTCGATGGTTGTGGGTTTCGCTGCTGCGGTGGTTGCCATGGGATCAATCGGTGGCCGTTTCGCAGACGATGGCCGGAAGCGCATCGTGGTCCAGCACCCGCCGCCGGAACTCCACGATGCGCTCCACTACTTCATCGGCGGTCTCGCGTACACGGAGTATCTGGCCGGTAGTCAGCGTGATCACGGTATCCGGCGTCACGTCGATGTGCTCGATCAGATCCGAGTTGAGGACCATGGGCGCGCGATTCAAGCGGGTTAGCCGGATCATAGGGCTCTGTAATCCATATCGACGGAGTCGCCGAATAACATTAACGAGTAAGGTGCTGTGTCCGATGAGTAAACTGTGATGCTCATGCCAGATCCACGATTTCTCCAAGCCTCGCCAACCGCGGTTGGCGGCGTTCCCGGCACGCGCGGCCCCGCAGGCCTCCCGGAGAACACCACGCTCGACGAGGAGCGCCGCGAAATTGTGGCCGGCGTGCTGGGCGCTCTGGCAGGCAACCCGTCCGACCCCGACCAGATGGCCGCCTGTGGTTATCTGCTGAAACACCTGTCGCAAACCGCCGGCCACCTCGCGCCGCCTGCCGCCTGAGCAACCCTGCCTCCCCGTTCGCTATGATGGATTGCTGAAAGAGGAGGACTTATGGAATTGAGCCTTTCCACCATCGGCCAGATCGCGATCACCGTTTCTGAGGTCGACCAGGCGATCGCCTTCTATCGGGACAAGCTGGGGATGAAGCTCCTGTTCCAGATCCCCAATATGGGCTTTTTCGACTGCGGCGGGATCCGCCTGATGCTCACCGATTTTGAGGAGACTCCGGGCGAAATCCACAGCTCGATCCTCTACTTCAAAGTCGCCGATATCCAGCAGGCACAGCAGGAACTCGCCGGGCGCGGCGTAACCTTCGAGGGCGAACCCGCGATGATTGCGCGCATGCCCGATCACGACCTCTGGATGGCCTTCTTTCGCGACCTTGATCGTAATCTGCTCGCCCTCATGTCGGAAGTCCCCCACAGCGGAGCGCCGGTAACCGGCTAGCGCGCTTACTCCCGCTCCATGCGGTCCAACAGGATCGACAGCCTCGGCGCCGCCTCGGCGTGCCCGCCGAAGCGCAACGCGTTGTAAGTCGCGGTGAACTCGCCGACCGATTCGCCCAGTTGCGTGCGCGGCAGCGACGCGGCGAATTCCGCCGGCGTGAACCACGGGGGCTTCTGATAGCCCCGCCGCTTCAGAATGTGCAGCATGCGCTGGTAGAGCAGGGTGGCGTCCGCCATGCTGGCCTGCCCGCGCCGCACGCGCTCCACCCGCCGCCGCATGCCCATCAGCCGGACCAGCGGTCCCACGGCAAACCCCAGTGCCGCCAGTCCCACCGCCCAGGCGAGAATGTGCCAGCCGTGCCGGCGCGCCCAGCCCGCCACGTAGCGCTCCCAACCCGAGCGTACCGCCATCGCGGCGTCGAACCAGCGAATGCCCATACGCTGCGCGCCTGCTTCCATGTGGTACGCCAGCGTACCTTGCCGCGCCAGGTCGTACGTCACCACCCACTCCTGCCAGAAGGTCTCGGCGGCATCGAGGTACAACGCCAACCGCGTCCACAACGCCATTCCGCCGGCATTCGGGTCGGCCGGAGTGGGGTCGAAGGTGGTCCAGCCGTAACCCGGAATCCAGCCCTCCACCCAACTGTGCGCGTCGCTGGCGCGCACCAGCCACAGTTCGGAAACCGGGTTGTACACGCCGCTCTGAAACCCCGTCGCCAGCCGCGCCGGAATCCCCACCGAGCGCAGCATCACGGCCATGGAACTGGCGAAGTACTCGCAATGTCCCTTGCGTCGCGCGAACAGGAAGTTGGCCAGCGGATCGGCCACCTCCCGATCCGGTAATTCGAGCGTGTACCCGTAGCCGGACCGCAGATGGCGCTCGATGCCGCGCGCGCGCGCCAGATCGCCCGCTTCGCCGGCGGCGAAACTGCGCGCCAGTTCGGCGATGCGCGCGTCGAGAGCGGGCAGTTGCAGGTAGAGTTCCCGTGCCGCCAACGGAAGCACGGGAGGCGGAAAGAGTGCGGGAGCGCCTTCCGGCGGGTCGTCCAGCAGGCTAAACACATCGTAGGGGAAGCCCTGCGGCACCGCGTGGCCCAGGCGAATGCTGGAGGTCTCCGAGCGGTACAACGCCCGTGCCCGCAGGTCCAGAATCTCCGGCGTGCCGGCGAAGAACAGAGTGTCGTTCTCCAGCGCTTCCAACTCGACGTGGTAGTTGATGCGCCGCCCCGGCGGATGTACTCCGGGCGCCGTCAGCACCACGTGCCCGTTCTCCACCGGAATCGTTTCCCCCTTGCGGCTTGGATTGGTCCAGCGCTTGCCGTCGAAATCGCTCAGCGCCGCGCCGCGCCATTTCATGGGACCCACGGCCTGCGCGCTCTCGATGCGAATGTGCATCATGGGCCGCGAACTGGTCTTGATCTGTCCGATATCCCCCAGGTTCACCTGATTGGAAAATCCGGGAAGGAAAACGCGGTGCGCAATCAGTCGCGAAAAGGCCGCTTCGGCGGTGCGCGGCAGGATGAAGAACAGTCCGGCCGTCAACGCCAGTATCCCCACGGTGACCAGCCCGGCAAGCAGGCTGAGGCGCGGGTAAAAGCTCTTCAAGCCGCTACGCGCGGTGACCGTGGAGCGGTGGATCGACCGCCGGATTTCGCCCGACGTGAGCGCCGCAATCGCGAACAACAGGTACAGCGCCAGGAAGAGGAAGAAATTGAAGTTGATGGACAGAATCGCCGCCGCCAGCAGTTCCAGAAAGGCGATGACCGCGGTATACAGGTAGTCGCGATTGCTTCTGGCGGTCAGGATCTTCATCACCGCCAGGAAAAACAGCAGATGCACCGTGGCCGCAAGAAAATCGCGGGAAAGCAGAAAGTAGTCGGCTACAAAGAAGGCGGCGTAGGCGATGGTGACGATGCTGGTGAGCCGGTCGGAGAGGTTCAGCCGAAACAGCCCGCAGACCAGGACGGCGCGGATTAGCAGCCCTGCAGTGGTCAGCGCGATGGTCGGTGTGTCCAGATAGCCCGAACCTGCCACCGCCAGGTAGCCGCTGGCCACCAGCCCGAGAAGCGAAAACTGAAAAAAACGCTCGACGCTGACCGCGGCGCCTGCGTCCGGACGCGGCATCTTTCTATTTTACCGCCGCGGGCAGTGCCCGGCCGCTACTGGATCTCTAGCCCGTATTCGCGCAGCAGGTCTCCCGCCGGCAGATACACGCGCACAAAGTACTGCCCCGCGCCGAGTCCCGGCACCTTGATCCCGTCTTTCGCCCGCGCCAGCGTAACCTGCCGAACCGGGTGCCCCGTCTGGTCGACGATTTCCAGCCGGTACGAAGAGGCTTCCGCCAGGCCAGTCAGGTCCGGATGAAGCATCAGCTCCCGGCGGGCCGGGGCGTTGCTGCCGGCGCCGTTGCTCCTTAGCGCACTCAACGAAACCGCTACCACCGGTCCTTGCGACTGGACGTAGCGGAGCGCGACTACCGCCAGCAGCAGACAGCAGGCTGCCGCCGCCAAAACCGGAAACCACCCAGGGAACCTCCACTCGCCTCCCCGCTCGGTTCTCTCGTCCCGCCGCCACTGTTTCGAGACCATTCGCATGGCAACCAGGTAATCGTCGGTCTCCCGCACACGCTCTTGGCAACTTTCGCAGGTCAGCAGGTGTTCCTCGATGACCGTGGACTCCTCCACGGAAGTTGTGCGCATCGAGTACTTCTCCAGGGCTTCTTCATCCAGATGGCGTTGAAAATCTCTCATAAATTGACGAAAGCTAACATCCTTCTGAGGCTTGGCCCTCAATTCAAAAGTATTCCGGACACAGCAGTTCTCTCATCTTTTTTTTTTCGCAATATTTTGTACGAAAACGTACTTACTTCGGCTGGAAGCCGGAGCGCTGTGCAAACCGCCGCCGCCCCAACTCGCCGTAACGTGCCTTGGCCCGCGACTTGATCAGGCGGAATTGCGTCTCCGTCAGATTCAGTTCGCGGCAGATCTCATCGGCCGTCTGCTCCTGCAGATAGAAGCGGACCAGCACCTCCCGATCGCGCTTGGGCAACGCTTTCAGCATGCGCAGCGCGACATCCTGGCCCTCCCGCTCGATGACCCTGCGTTCCGGGTCGGGCTGATGGTCGGAGATCGTCATCGCCGGATCGATCGACTGCTGGTTGTGCCGCGCGTGTACGGCGCTGTCGATGTGCGCCGCCACCTGCCGCCGGACCACCGTCCGCACGTAGCCCATCAGCCGCTCCGGTTCGCGAAGTTCGCCCCGCTGGATGGACTGCGTGATGATCAGGAAGACGTCGTGCACCTTGTCGTCGAGGTCCTGCGGCCCTAACTGCCGCCACAGAAAGAAACGAATCCCCTTAACGAAGACGGCGTACAACTGCTCCATGCCCGCAGGATCTCCCGCACGAATGCGATCGACCAGGCTGGACCAGGACGGTTCCGCTGCCTTGCTCTCGGTCTGCTCGTCTAGCTCGGTTTCAGATTTCATTGGCTTCCCACCACGAAATAGGCGCCCCAGTAGCTGGGCTTGGCGCGCCAGCCCCCGGAGCGGATCATTTCCACCTGCGCCGCGCGCAGTGCTGCCGCCGGGGAGTGGCCGCGCTCCCCGCTCAGGTTTCCGTAGAGAGCGCCGAATAGCGCCCCGCTTTCATCGGGCGTGGCCCAGTTGCTGCCAATCACCGACTGCGCGCCCGCCATCAGCCAGGCCCGCGTCAGGCCGAGCAATCCGGTTCCCGGAAGTCTGGCGCCCTCCGCCGAATGGCAGCCGCTCAAGACCACCAGCCCGGCATTCGTACGCCAGCCGGCAATTTCGTACGGCGGCAACAACTCGCTCTCCCGCCGCGGCGTCAGGCTGAGCGCGATCAAGCCGTAAGACGGCCGTTCCGAGGATTCCAGGACATGCGTTGCCAGGTGGACTACCGCCGGATTGCGCCGTAACTGTTCGGTCAGGGCGTCTCGCGAGGCGGCGGCGCCCTTCAACAGTACCCGTTCCCCGTGCCAGCTTCGCGCACAAGCGTCGAGTTCCGCGCCGCTTGCCACCAGCCGCGGCAGCATCAGCGCGGGTCTCGCCGCCCACCCTGCGCCCGGGGCTAGAGGCGGCAGCCTGGGGTCGGCCGTGTTATAGATGGGGTCGCCTACTCCCACGAATATGGACGCCGGGTCTTCACGGGTCCGGCTCCTGGCTTCCACCCAATACCCCGCTCCCGGGATGATCTCGATCGCGTGGCGTTCGGCCAGGTAGACCGGCGGTTGCCGGCTGGAGTCCACCAGCGCCGCCAGCGGGGCCTCGAAGGGGAGTCCGCCCGCCGTAAAGCGGCTCTGCGAATCGGTCAGGGTCGAGCCGCGATCCAGTGCTACCAGCCACCGCGTCTTGCGCTGAATCCGCGTCGGCAACTGTCCGAACAACGTTCGCCAGAGCCGCGCCGGCCCATCCCCGCCCGGCGCCGCATCTTCCCGGATGGCCCTTGCCGCCGCTTCGGATTGCGACTCTACCTCGGCCCGCGCCGGCAAAGCGTAGAGCGCCAAACCCTCGCGGTCCAGCGCCCACAACCACGAAATGCGGTCGCCCAGTTGAAAACTGAGCAGCGCGCTGTCGTCATCCAGTGCCTGGCGAGAGGGTTCCAGCAGCGAAGAGGGCAACGACGCCACGGCCGGCCCCAGCGCCAGTTCCATCCGCACCAGTTCGGCGCGGACACTGGCGACGGTTTCCTGTCTGCGTGCGTCCGGCGTGCGCAGGGCCTGTACTTCGGCGCGCTGTAGCCGCGCCAGCGTCTCCCAGTAGGCGGGCGGCAATCCGGCAGCGTCGGGCGTGCGGCCCCGTGAAAGTACGGCGCGCAGGCTGCTTGCCCGGTTTTCCTCGACTGCCTCGAAGGTCTCGCGGATCAGCGCCGGTTCCCGGGTCTCCAGGTAGAGCCGGTTGCCGGCCTCCACCAGCGCCGAATGAACCAGTTCCAGCCAGCCTTCCGTTCCCATCCGCGACGCATCGTCGGCCGGCATATTCCAGCGCCAGTCGCGCGCCAGGCGAACCGCGATCCGCAGATCCGCCATGGCATCGCGCAACCGCCCCTGAGCCATCCGGACGCGTCCCCGGTAGTGATAGGTGTCCCACGTAGGAATCCCGCCCTGCGACTGCGTGGACAACTCCACCGCGCGGTCCAGCAGCGTCGCGGCCGAGGTCAGATCGCCTTGCTCCAACCGTAAACGTCCCAGGCTGCGATACGAGACACCCAACGCCAGATGATTCAG
>JADGNS010000645.1 GCA_017883355.1 Candidatus Solibacter sp. | reverse complement strand
CGAACTGGGGCGTCCCACGGTGATGGGCAGGAGTGCGCCCGGGTAGATGACCGTGTCGCGAACCGTGAGCACGGGAAGGTCTTCGAGCACCGGTGTTTCGCCGGCGATAGCTTCGACTTCGGGTTCTTCGGCTGGCATATGCGAGTACTAACAGTGTAGCGGCAGGCGGCTAGCGCCGCCGGGGCTGTTTGGTCAAATTCTCGGCGATGAACAGGCCGCTCTTGCCGCCGCAAACGATGTCGAGGTCGCCATCGCCATCCAGATCTTTCACTTCGATCTGCATGCCGCCGCCCATGCGGCCGCCGTAGTCGATGATGTGGCGGATCCACTCGATGGCGCCTTTGGCGTCCTTGCGGTACTCGTACCAATAAAGGCCGAGCGGTTCGCGCTCCCCGGGATCATTGCCGTTGTGGGCCATGTAGCGCTTGCCGGTCACCAGGTCCAGATGGCCATCGCCGTTGAGATCCACCAGTACGGAGGCGTGCGCCTGCGACCAGGTGCTATCGATCGGGTGCGGCAGCCAGCGGGCGTCGGCGGTCTGCTCGAACCACATCAGACCGTAATCGTGCGCGCTGGTGGTGAGCACGTCCATGCGGCCGTCCTGGTTGATATCGAGGACGTACATGAAGCCGAATTTGACGCGGCTTCCGGCGGGGGGCGCGGCGCCGCCGGGTGCGATGGGGTGCTGCTCCCAATCGGTGGGGTGGAACTGCCACTCGCCCGGGGCGCGCACATCGGCGGGCGCTTCGAGCCAGCCTCTGGGCGTGAGGATGTCGTTGCGGCCGTCGCCGTTGATATCGCCCACGCCGATACCGTGGCCGTAGCTCTGCTTGCTGACGACGTGTTTGACCCACTTGCCGTTCTGCAATTCGAACCAGGCGAGGGGAACGTTGGGGCGGTCGAACTCGGGAAGTAACTCCTGCGCCTTGCCGTCATTGTTGAGGTCGACCAGGAAAGCGAATTCGGTGGGGCCGCTGGCATCGATTTCGGTGACCGCCCACGGGCCGCCGCGCTTCCCCGGATTCTTCAGCCAGACGATCTTGGAGGAGAAGTAGCCGAACTGGACGATGTCGATCCAGCCATCGCCATCCACGTCGATGGCGATGTCGGTGAAGTTGTCGACGTAGTTGGAGCTGAAGCCGATCTCGCGGAGGGGATGTTTGGTCCAGGCGGGCCCTTCGTACCAGCTTTCGCCGGAAATGATGTCGGGATGCCCGTCGTTGTTGAGGTCGGCGACGGTGGCGGTTTCGCTAGGGCCGGGGTCGATCATGCGGATCTGGAATGGGATGTCCGGCGGACGGCTGGCGGCGGCGAGAAAGATGGCGGCTCCAATGGGCAGCAGCGGCGTAAGAAGGCGGGCGTTCAATCGAAACATAAGGTCCCCTCGTGTATCATAGGAGAAATTTATGGACAGACGCACCTGGCTCCAACTGATCACGATTCTCGCCGCCGCGCGGGAGGCCACTGCGCAGCAGCGCGGGGGAGCGCCGCCGCCGCCCACAGTGCCGCCGGCCGAGGGCGCCGGGCGCGGGGGACGCGGACAGGGCGGATCTCAAAATCTGCCGATGCGCGTCACCAAGGACCAGGTGATTGGCGCGCTCAAGCTGATGGGCCTGGAATTCCAGGACGCCGAACTCGACATGATGCTGCGCGGCGCCAACACGGCGCTTTCCAACTATGAAGGCCTGCGTAAGGCGGACGTGCCGATCGATACCGAACCCGCGTTCGCGTTCCACCCGGGCCTCGCGGACCGGCAGCCGATCAAGGGGCCGCAGCGTTTCGAGACGACGATTCCGAAGACGCCCGCGATGAAGGCGCCGTCGAATCTGGAGGACGTGGCGTTCTGGCGCGTGGTGGATCTGGCGCCGCTGGTGAAAGCGCGCGCCGTTTCTTCGACGGACCTGACGAAGATGTACCTGGCGCGCATGCAGAAGTACTCGCCGAAGCTGCTCTGCCTGATCACGTCCACGGAAGACCTGGCGCTACAGCAGGCAGCGGCGGCGGACAAGGAGATCAAGGCGGGGCACTATCGCGGGCCGCTGCACGGGATTCCGTTCGGGCTGAAGGACCTGTTCGACACCAAGGGCATCCTGACCACGTTCGGCGCGGAGCCTTACCAGACGCGCATTGCGGACAAGGACGCGACGGTGGTGGAACGGCTGCGCAACGCGGGCGCGGTGCTGATTGCGAAGCTCTCGATGGGCGCGCTGGCGCAGGGCGGGCTGTGGTTCAAAGGCATGACGAAGACGCCGTGGAACACGGAGCAGACGTCGAGCGGATCGAGCGCGGGTTCGGCGGCATCGACGGCCGCGGGACTGGTGGGCTTCGCGCTGGGGACGGAGACGCTGGGATCGATCATATCGCCGAGCCAGGCATGCGGGACGGTGGGGCTGCGACCCACCTACGGGCGGATCAGCCGGTACGGAGCGATGGCGCTGAGCTGGACGATGGACAAGGTGGGGCCGATTTGCCGCGGAGTGGAAGACTGCGCGATCGTGCTCAACGCCGTTTACGGCCCGGACGGGCGCGATCGCACGGTGGGCGCAGACCCGTTCCATTGGGAGCCGCGCAAGCCGCTATCCGGCCTGCGGGTGGGGATTCTGCAAAAAGATTTCGACCGGGCGCAGGGAGAGCAGAAGAAGATCTGGGAGCAGGCGATCGCGGATCTCGGGAAGGCAGGCGTAAAGATGACGCCGACCGAGTTTGCGGAGGACGGTCCGACGATCCGCTTCCTGTTGAGCGCGGAAGCGGCGGCGGCGTTCGACGATATCACGCGCGACGGGCAGGTGCGGAATCTGCGCGGTCAAACGGCGGGCGACTGGCCGAATACCTTCCGCACGTCGCGGCTGATTCCGGCGGCGGAGTATATACGGGCACAGCGCGCACGCACGCAGTTGATCGCCAAATTCGAGAAGTTCATGGCGGATTGGGATGTGCTCGTGATGCCGCCGAATTCGCTGTTGACGACGACGAATCTGACGGGCAATCCGCAGGTGGTGATGAAGTGCGGGTTCACGGAAGGGGCGAAGGCGGACGGGACGAAGGTGCAGGTGCCGCGCTCGATCAGCTTCCTGGGGAAGATTTACGACGAGGGCTCGCCCTTACGCGTGGCGCTGGCTTACGAGCAAGCGACGGAGTGGCACAAGAAGCACCCCACGCTGGAAGTGTAGGGGGTCACTTTGCCGTTGCCAGTTTTTCAACTTCCAGCAGGACGCGGCCGAACGTCCAGGACTTAAACGGGTCAGCTCTGCGGCCGTCGGGGCCAATCACCCACGTCTCCGGAAGGCCCCCTTCCGGAAAGAGCCTGGCTTCCAAGTCCTTGTCCACAATTACAGGGAACGTGTAACCCTTGTCCTTCATATACGACCGGACCCGCCCTGGATCGCTATCTACGCTGAAGGTGAGTACCTGAACGTTGTTCATGGAACGTGCCTGGTTGAAGAAGTCCTGTAGTGCGGGATGTTCTTTACGGCACGGGAGACAAAAGGTGCCCCAAATCTGGACCACCGTCAGCTTGCCGCGCAGATCCACGGAGCGCCAGGAAAGTCCGCCGAGGTCCCGGGCTTCGAAATCTGCAACGGTAGAGCGAAACGCAAGTACATCCGTATCATTCGGCGCTGGCCGAACGATCTGGAACGGCGATTCTCTCTCGATGACTGCGCGCTGCGCGAACAAGGTTGAAGCGACGAAGAGCAAGCTTACAAGTCTCGGCATCCATTACCTCACTTATCTCCCAGTTTAATCCCTGGGTATTTCAGAAGGAAGGCGCGGCGCTGTTCGATGAAGCTCTTCAAGCTCATGGAAGAGGGGGCGGTGGGACCGTAGCCGGGCTCGAAGTCATCCTGGGTGACCGACTTAGTAAAGGCCGCGGTGGAAAAGATCTTCCGCGTGTCGGACGCTACATCGGCGGCGATGAGGGACTGGAACTGCTTCACCATGGGGCCGACCTTACTCCAATCCAGCCAGCTCATCGCGATCTCGCGCATGTCGGCGAGATAGCGGGTGCGCAACGCCGGGACGGCGAGCAGGCGGTAGAGCAGGGCCTTCGTCGGGTCGCTGGCGCCGGTGAAGGGGTCGAGTTCGGCGCCTTCGGCGATCTCCACGCCGCCGCGGCGGGCCATGGATTC
>JADGNS010000644.1 GCA_017883355.1 Candidatus Solibacter sp. | reverse complement strand
CGAATCCGCCGGGCGCGCCGTCCGCGACGCCGATGTCATCGTGCTGGCCACCTCTTCCATCACGCCCGTGATTGACGATGCCTGGGTCGCGCCCGGCGCACACGTCATCGCCGTCGGCGCCTGCCGCCCCACGCACCGTGAGACCGATCCACGCCTGGTGGCGCGCGGGCTCGTGGTGGTGGATTCCCGCGTCGCGGCCATGCGCGAAGCGGGCGATATCCTGCTCGCCATCGAGGACGGACTCATCGGCCCGGACCACGTGTACGCCGAATTGGGCGAGGTGGCCGGCGGCACCAAGCCGGGACGCCAACACGACGCGCAAGTCACCCTCTTCAAGTCGCTGGGCCTGGCCATTGAGGACGTGGTGTCCGCGGGCCTGGCCTACCGCCGCGCACGGGCCGCCGGGTGCGGTATCCTGGTCCCTCTATGAAGCGCTTCGGGCTGGCGGCTCTCGCCGGGACAACGGCGCTTGTCCTGGCGCTGATCTGGGTCAGACCACTGAGCCACGCAACCCTGCCTCCGCGGGTGTCGCTGAACGCGCTCCAACTAACGGCGGACGGCTACGATACTGCCACGCTTACCATCGACGAGCCTTCGCCGCGCCCGCCCGCCATCGCAATCGCTCCGGCGCACGCCGCCACCGTGGAGGACGTCTCGCCTACCGATCATGGCTGGCAGGCGCAGATTCGCGCGGCCGTGACTCCCGCCATCCTCGTGGTGCGCGTACGGATTCCGGGACGGCCCCCGGCGGTCCTTCACCTGTTGACCGGCCTCGATCCCACCGATACCGCCGCCGATGGCACGCCGGACTTCCTCCGCCTCGACGACCCTGGCGACCAGAGCGCCTTCCGCCGCTGGTTCACCTTTCTAGCCGAGACCCAGTATTTTCAGCCGGCCGAACGGCGGCCCGCCGAGATCGTCGATTGCGCCGCCCTCATCCGCTACGCCTATCGCGAAGCCCTGCGCGCGCACGACGGCAATTGGGCCACGGACGCCCATCTTCCGGTGGCCCCGGGCATCCCATCGGCCACGAAATATCAGTACCCTTACACACCGCTGGGGGCCGACCTCTTCCGTGTGAAGCCCGGCGGATTCCAGCCCGCCGACCTCACCACCGGCGCCTTCGCGCAGTTTGCCGACGCCAAGACGCTGCACCTGCGTAACACGCACTTCGTCACGCGCGATCTGGCGCGCGCCCAACCGGGCGACCTCCTCTTCTACCGCCAGGCGAGCGACCACATGCCCTTCCACAGCATGATTTATCTTGGCGAAAGCCAGATCGCCAAAGGCGCCGCGCGCTACCTGGTCTACCACACCGGCCCCGATTCGGACGGCCCTGGCGAAATCCGCCGCCCTACCATCGACGAACTCCGGCACTTTCCCGAACCCGACTGGCGTCCGCTCCCGGACAACCCGCGTTTCCTCGGTGTCTACCGCTGGAACATTCTCAGGACTACATCATGAATTCTCTGCGAACAGACATATTCGACCGAGGCAGCACGACTCCCATCGGAGCCGCCACCGTCAGGGAGCGGTCGCTTCGGTCGTTGAGACCGCTGGGCACGACTCCCATCGGAGCCGCGACCGTCAGGGAGCGGTTGCTTCGGTCGTTGAGACGCCGCGGCGGTCATGAGCAGCTTCTGCGTGTTGTCCTGCTGTTGATGCTGGCGGCGCCCGGCCTCAGCCAGAACGAAGACGAGCCGTATTTTTCGCTCAGTTCGATGCGCACGTTCGGCGCGGGCGGAAAACCCTCCGTCTCCCTCAACGCCTGGAACGTCGCCGAACTGGAGTTCCGCGTGTACCGCATCAACGATCCGGTGCAGTTCTTCGAGCAGTTGGAAAGCGCGCACGAATTCGGCGGACGGGTTCCGCGTCCGCCCCACCAGCGCACGCTGCTGGAGACCATCCACGGGTGGAAGCGCGGCCTG
Organism: Candidatus Solibacter sp.; assembly: GCA_017883355.1. GTDB lineage: Bacteria > Acidobacteriota > Terriglobia > Bryobacterales > Bryobacteraceae > Solibacter. The sequence continues at coordinate 2,199 of JADGNS010000644.1, read as the reverse complement.
CGCACCAGCATCCTGCGCGGCCTCCGCAACCAGTTCACCGAGTCGCCCAGCGCCCATCTGGGCAATGCCTTCTCAGGCGAATCCAAGCCCGCCGCTCCCCCTCCCGGCGCCGGCGGGACACAGTACGCCGAAGCTCCGGTGCTCAACGCGCAGCAACTGGTGCTGACCTTCCGCCACGCGCCGCAGAGCCACAACCGCTGGGAGAGCCAGAACGTGGATGTCGGCATCAAGGATCGCGGCGTGTACCTCGTGGAAGCCGTGCGCGGCGAACTGCGCGCCTACACCATCCTGATGGTCAGCGACCTCGTGATGGTGACCAAGGCCGGCAACGGGCGGATCGTCAACTTCCTCGCCGACCGCAATACCGGCGAGCCGGTGCGCGGCGCCGAACTCTTCCTGCTCGCCCGCGACGCGCGCAAGGGCACCGCCGAGAGCGACGCCAACGGCCTGGCCGAAATCAAGATCGCCGATACCAAACAGGACGACCTGCGCCTCGTCGCGCGCAGCGGCCCCAACTTCGCCGTCAACACGCTGGCCAGCTATGCCTTCGAAACCAGCCGCGAACACTGGACGGGCTACATCTACACCGATCGCCCGGTCTACCGCCCCGGCCACACCGTCCACTTCAAGGGCATCGTTCGGCAGCGCGGCGCCGCCGGCTACATCGTGCCCGCGGGCAAGCCCTTCCCGGTGGAAATTCAGGACGCCGAGCAGAAGCCGATCTATCGCAAGACGCTGACCGCGACCTCTACCGGCGCCATTCGCGACGAGTTCACCCTGCCGGTCAGCGCCGCGCTCGGCAGCTACGAGATCGTGGTGCAAACCGGCGGCGATTCCATGGCGGGCAGCTTCGCCGTGGAAGAGTACAAAAAGCCCGAGTACGAAGTCCGCGTCACGCCCACCAAAACGCGCATCCTGGAAGGCGAGAATGCGCAGGCGGTGATCGATTCCCGTTACTACTTTGGCGAGCCCGTGGCCGGCGCCAAGCTGAAGTACGCGGTCTATCGCAGCCGCTATTGGTTGCCCCTCTGGCTCGATGCCGATGAGGATATGCCGCCCGATAACGGCGACTCCGAGGGCAACGACTACGGCGAAGAGCAGATTGTCGATAGCGAAGGCCAATTGGATGCCGAAGGCAAACTCACCATCGACTTTCCAACCACGGTCTCCGATCGCAAGACCGATTACCGCTATCATATTGAAGCCCGCGTCACCGACGAGGGCAAACGGGAGATCGTGGGCCGCGGGAGCGTGATTGCCACCTACGGCAGCTTCGTCGTCAACGCCACCCCCGACCATTACTTCTACCAGCCCTCCGGCAGCGCCTCGATCACCGTGGAGGCGCGCGACTACGAGCTCAAACCCGTGCGCACCCGCATCCGCGCCGAACTCTTCCGCTGGAGTTGGCGGCAGCGCGGGAACACGGCCGGCCCGCCCCTGCGCACAGCCGATGTGGAGACGGGCCCCGATGGCACCGCCATCGCGCAAATGGCCATTCCACCGCAGGGCGGCTCTTACCGTCTGCGCGTGAGCGCGCGCACTCCCGAAGGCCGCGAGGTGGAGGATTTCACCTACCTCTGGGTCTCCGGCGGCGGCGAGAACGATGCCGGCGAGGGCAATCGCAAAACCGTCCAACTCATCCCCGACAAGAAGACCTATCGCGCCGGCGAAACCGCCAAGGTGCTCATCGTCACCGGCAAACCCAACACCCCCGTGCTGGTCTCCATCGAAGGGCGCGATCTGCGCAGCCATCGCGTCATGCGGTCCGCCGATGCCACCGTCATTCTCGAGGTGCCGGTCACCGCGCAGGACGAGCCCGGCATCTGGGTCTCCGCCCAGTTCTTGCGCAAAGGCGTGATGTACCAGGGGACCAAGAACCTCAAGGTGCCGCCCGTCAGCCACCAGCTCAACATCAACATCGCCACCGATAAGTCGCAGTACCGGCCCGGCGATACCGCGCAGTACACCGTCCAGGTGACCGGCGCCGATGGCAAGCCGGCCGCGGGCGCCGAACTCTCTCTCGGCGTCGTGGACGAGGCCATCTACGCCATACGTCCCGACACCACCCAAAACCCGCTGGCTTACTTCTTCAGCCACGAATGGAACATGGTGCACACCGAGGATTCGCTCAACTTCTATTTCAACGGCGAAGCCGGCAAGCGCCGCATGCGCCTGGCGGCATTGCGCCAGCCCTCGCGC
>JADGNS010000643.1 GCA_017883355.1 Candidatus Solibacter sp. | reverse complement strand
ACTGATAATACCCGGGGGATGTTCGGATAGCGCTTATCGCCGACCCCCTGGATACAGAGGTTGAGAATCGAAACGAGGGGACGATCGATGTGCCAAAGGAAATAAGCACTGTTCCTACGTCTTCGTAGATTCCAGCCAAATCACTGGCGGCCGGAAAACGCACGGCGATAAGTCCGCGGAGCCCCGGCCGCCGCAACGAACCCTGTAAGACCCTACCTCAAGCCCGTAGTGTCGGGCGCCTCATCCCCGCTATTTTTTCAGATTCAGGACTTCGTTCAGCGACCCCTGCCGGTACCCTTCCAGATCGAGCGCAACGTATTTGAATCCCAACGCTTTGAAGATGGCCGTGAAGCGCTGTGCCATCTCCATGGATAACGCGCGTTCCATCTCTTCGCGCGCGATTTCGATGCGGACTACTTCGCCGTGGAAGCGCACGCGGAACTGGCGGAAGCCCAGGGCCTTGATCTCTTCTTCGCCGGTCTCCACCGTCTTGACGTTCTCAATGGTGACTGGCGTTCCGTATGGAATGCGGGAACTCAGGCACGCCGAGGCGGGACGGTCCCAGGTGGGCAGGCCGGCCAGGCGCGACAGTTCGCGAATCTCGGCCTTGGTCAGGCCGGCATCGGCCAAAGGCGCGGCCACCTGATGCGCGGTGGCGGCGCTCTGGCCCGGGCGGTAGTCGCCCAGGTCGTCCACGTTCACTCCGTAGATAATGTGCTGGTAGCCGCGCTCGCGGCCGATGGCTTCCAGGCGGGTGAAGAGCTCGTCCTTGCAGTGGAAGCAGCGGTCGGGACTGTTGCGCACGTAGTCGGGGTTTTCGAACTCGCGGGTGGCGACGTACTCGTGGACGATGCCGAAGCGTTCCACGAAGGCCTCGGCATCGCGTTTGTGCGATTCCGGAAGGGAAGCGGAGTCGGCGGTGATGGCGACGGCGTTGGCGCCCAGGGCGCGGTTCGCCGCCCACGCCAGATAGGCGGAGTCCGTGCCGCCGGAGAACGCCACGATCACGCGGCCCATGGCGGAGAGATCGGCCAGGAGCTTGCGCTCTTTTTCTTCAATCCCGCTGCGAGTTGTAAGGTCTACTAAAGCCGGCATCGGATTGGCCCTCGTTTCGATCCTACCTAGTTTACTGGAGCGGAAGGGTCTCCGTGTCGTCGCCGGGTTCCTCGGCTTCCTGAAGGACGCTGGCCGCGGCCACCTTGTCGCTTTCTTCCAGATTCACCAGCCTCACGCCCTGCGTGGAGCGCCCGGCCTGCCGTATGGTGGAAGACTCGATGCGGATCATCTTGCCGTTCTGGCTGACAATCATCACGTCCGAATCTTCCTTCACCAGCAGGACGTCCACCACGCGCCCGGTCTTGTTGGTGGTCTTCATGTTGATGACACCCTTGCCGCCGCGCGAGGTGAGGCGGTAGTTCTCCAATTGGGTTCGTTTTCCGTAACCGTTCTCGGCGATCGACAGCAGCAGCCCATCCTTCTCGACCACTTCCATGCCGACCAGGTAATCGTCCGCGGCGAGACTCATGGCGCGCACGCCGCGCGCCTGGCGGCCCATGGCGCGCACGTCTTCTTCGCGGAAGCGGATCGCCTGGCCGCGCTGCGAGCCCAGGAAGATGTAGTTGTCGCCGTGGGTGATCTTGGCGCCGATCAGTTCGTCGCCTTCGTCCAGCGACACGGCGATGATGCCGCGCGACATGGGGTTGTCGAACTCGGTGAGCTCGCTCTTCTTGATGACGCCGTGTTTGGTGACCATCACCACGTACTGGTTGGCGACGAAATCCTTGACGCTGAGGAAGGCTTTGGCCTCCTCGTCGGATTGCAGGTTGATGAGGTTGGTGAGGTGCTTGCCCTTGCCGGTAGTGGTGGCGTCGGGAATCTCGTAGGCCTTCAGCCAGTAGACCCGTCCGCGCGTGGTGAAGATCAGCAGGTAGCTGTGGGTGGAGGCGACAATCAGGCGCTCCACGAAATCCTCGGCGCGCGTGCCCATGCCGATGCGGCCCTTGCCGCCGCGCGTTTGCCGGCGGTAGGTATCGACGCTGGTGCGCTTGAGGTAGCCGCCGCGCGTCACCGTGATGGCGACGTCTTCCACGCTGACCAGGTCTTCGAGCTTGATCTCGCCGGTGTCCTCGATGATTTCGGTGCGGCGCTCGTCGCCGAAGCTCTTCTGGACGTCCTTGAGTTCCTTGATGATGAGGGCGCGGAGCACGGTGTCGCTGGCCAGGATCTCGAGGTACTCGGCGATGCGGCGCTGGATATCGGCCAACTCGTCGAGGATCTTCTGGCGCTCCATCCCGGTGAGGCGCTGCAATTGCAGTTCGATGATGGCCTGCGCCTGTTTCTCACTGAACTGGAAGGCCGCGATCAGCGCCTCCCGAGCTTCCCTGGGCGCGCCGGCGGCGCGGATCAGGCGGATCACTTCGTCGAGGTGATCGAGGGCCTTCTGGAAGCCGAGCAAGATATGCTCGCGGTCGCGCGCCTTGCGCAGTTCGAACTCGGTGCGCCGGCGGACCACCTCGATGCGGTGGTCGATGAAGAACTTGATGCAATCGACGAGGCCGAGCTCGCGGGGCTGCCCGTTGACGATGGACAGCATGATGATGCCGAAGCCGATCTGCAACTGGGTGTGCTTGTAGAGGTTGTTGAGCACCACCTCGGCCTGTTCGCCGCGCTTGAGTTCGAAGACAATGCGCATGCCGTCGCGGTCGCTCTCGTCGCGGATATCGCCGATGCCGTCGAGCTTCTTCTCGTTGACCAGGGCGGACGCCGCCTCGATGAGGCGCGACTTGTTGACCTGGTAGGGAATCTCGGTGACCACGATCTGTTCGCGGTCCTTGGGCATCTTCTCGATGGCCGCGCGGGCGCGGAGTTTCAACTGGCCGCGTCCCGTCATGTAGGCTTGCAGGATGCCCTGGCGGCCGAGGATGAAGCCGCCGGTGGGGAAATCGGGGCCCTGCACAAACTCCATGATTTTGGCGAGCTGCGCGGTGGGGTGCTGGATCAGATAAATGGTGGCGTCGATAATCTCGGTGAGATTGTGTGGCGGAAAATTGGTCGCCATGCCGACGGCGATGCCGCTAGACCCGTTGACCAGAAGATTGGGGACGCGGGTGGGCAGGACTTCGGGCTCCTGCTCGCTATCGTCGTAGTTGGGTTTGAAATCGACGGTTTCCTTGTCGATGTCGTCCAGCAGGGCGGTGGCGACCTTGGAAAGCCGGGCTTCGGTATACCGCATCGCGGCCGGCGGATCGCCATCCACCGAGCCGAAATTCCCCTGCCCATCCACCAGCGGGTAGCGCATGGCGAAGGGCTGGGCCATGCGCACCAACGAATCGTAGATCGCCGAATCGCCGTGCGGATGGTACTTGCCCATCACCTGGCCGGTGATCTTGGCGCTCTTGGTGGTGGGCCGGTTGGGCGTGAGCCCCATTTCGGACATCCCGAAGAGGATGCGCCGGTGTACCGGTTTGAGCCCGTCGCGGATGTCGGGAAGGGCGCGGCCGATGATCACGCTCATGGCGTAATCCAGGTAGGACCGCTGCATCTCGTCTTCGATATTGACCGAGATTACGTTCTTGTTGCCGCCATCGCTGCCGCCCATTCCGGGCAAATTCGATTGCCCGCCCGACGGTGGCGCAGGGGGACCCTCTGGTGGTAATTCCTGGTCTGCCAAGCTCGCTCCTGATAGTGAGTTAAGTCTTATTCTACCAAGAATTTAGTCAACAGAGAAGAGCGGTGAGAGACGACCAAAGGCGATCGTCTGTCCCACCTCAGAAAGAGAAGCGCATTTGCAGCTCGATGCGCCGGTTGTTGGCGACGCTTCCGCCGCCGCCCGGGCCACCGCCGCCGGGCCCTCCACCGAAACCGGAGTTAATGCCCGTGGGCTGGCCGAACTGCGGCGAGTTGAGGTTGCCCACAAATCCGCCCGGATTGTAGTGGTTGATCAGATTGTTGAACATCACCGAGAGCGTGAGGTTGTAACGATGCTCGGTGAGATCGCCGCCCATGCCGCCCATGCCGCCGCGGCCACCGCCGCCGCCGCCCATGCGCATGGCGCCGCCGCCACCGCCAGGGCCGCCGCCAGGGCCGCCGCGACCACCACCGCCGCCCGGACCGCCGCCGCCGGGACC
>JADGNS010000642.1 GCA_017883355.1 Candidatus Solibacter sp. | reverse complement strand
GTTCAAGAATCGTAAAGCGACAATTACCGGGTTCTCCTCGGACGAGAACAATCAGCCTGTTGCGCAAACCGACAAGGGCGAGCACAAGATCTTCAACCCGCGAATCGCTAAACTGATGCCCGCGAAGCAAAAGCTCTGAGGGCATACCGCGTACGCTGCCGTAACTGCAGCCGTGTCCTCTCGCAGCATACCGCCGCTGTCGATACGCCCCACAGTCACAGCCTATTCAATCCGGCGCAGCCGGAGGCAGCTTTCGCCTGTCAATCCCGGTAGATCAACCGGCCTTCCGCAGCACGTCCTCGACCGCTTCGGGATGCTTCGCGATGACGGCCAGCAGCACGCGTGTGGGCGCGTCGGGACGAGACCTGCCCTGCTCCCAGTTCCGCAGCGTGGCCGGCGGGAAGCCGAACCTGGTCGCGAATTGCGCCTGACTCAGCTTCACTTCATCCGTACGTTTCGCACGTCCCAAGCCGGACACCGCGCAAGTCAAGAAGCAGTAGCCAAGTGGGGCGGGCCTCACACCGACGGCCTTATTCTTGGCTGCGAGATTGCAAAGAGGCGTCTCATCGCGCTGCTGCGCGCCGCCAATAACGGAGTAAGGCCCTTACTTCCCTTCGAATGCATGTCAGAGCCCCTCGCAAGGAGCAGCGGGGCCCCATCGGTCTTATCACAATTGACCGCACGCCGAAGAGGGGTGTCGCCAAGGCTGTCTCGCGCCTCGATTCCCGCGCCGCAGTCCAACAAGGCCTCGGCAACCTCTACGTTGCCTCGTCGGGCTGCCATGTGCAGCGCGGTGCAGTGTTTCACGCCATCGCAGGCATCCACGCTCGCGCCCGCTTGAACCAAGGCGCGCACTACGTTTGCCCCACCACGCACCTTGCACTCGTTGGCAACGCAGTACAGTGGAGTGTGACCACCGGCATCGGTGGCGCCGGGCTCGGCGCCAAGACGCAGAAGCAACCCCACTGCGGCCAGGTTGCCCGCGGCTGCGGCCCCGTGCAATAGCGTGCGGCCACTGTAGCGTTCCTGTGCCAGTGCTGGATCGGACAGGAGTTTTTCTCGCACGTAGCCGAGCATCGCGGCATCGCCCCTGCCAATCATCAGTGCCAGCAGGGCTGCAAAGACCGCGCGGTTGCACTTGAAATAGGTCTGTAAGGTCGAGCCTTCCGCCAATGCTATGGCACCATCGGCCGCGCCGCTGTGAATCGCAGCTACCGCCTCGTCGAGCGTACGTTGCGCACGCCATCGCTGGGATATTTCCTGATGGATGCGGTCGCTGGACGGCGCGCCTCCATCGTCCGCCATGGCAGGCGCCCGATCGACATTGACAACATAGGCGGAGGATCGCTCAAAAAGGTCGCGCAATGCGCTGCGTGCCGACTCTTCGATTGGTACATCATCGAGAGCCTGCATCATATTCTTCATCCAGGCATCCCTTTCCTTTTGCCCGATTTTGAAGCGTAGATGAGATTCGCGCAGGCTCAACCACCACCGGCGCTGCGCGTCCTCCGGCGGGCCCCCCAGGAACTGAGCCAGGAACGCGGTGAACGCTTCGATTGCGCACCTGAGAGTCTTCCCCGGAAAAAGCGGGCGCAATACGGGATCCCGCTCCACGCGGGCGTAAAATGCCGCGGAGAGGTTGCGGCATGTCACAGTGCCGCCCATGGCTTGATACAGGTTGAAGCCGTCCATGATGTCTGTCCCCTGGAAAGATAGGCTATCAGGCCTCAACTCATTTTCTTCCATGTCGCCCCGGCGTGGTCGAGCGCGGTCACGGCCGGCGAGCGGACCGGGAGATCGATCGGTCCTGTCGGGAGGCTCGCCCCGTGGGGAGTCGCGGATCTTTTTTTGGACCAGCCGAACGGAAGGATGTCCGCCCCCGATCCGCCCCTGATCCTTGACAACGCGATCGAATCGCGGCATACTGTATCTGGTTTTGTACTAGTATGCCTACAAAAGATCACCCTGCCGCGGCGGATCTGACGCCGCTTTCCCCTGCCGTCTTCCACATCCTTCTGTCCCTCGGCGAGGGCGAACGCCACGGCTACGCCCTGCGGCGAGGGATATCTCTGCGCACCGGCGGCAGGCTGAAGCTTGGCCCCGGCGTGCTTTACGGATCGATCAACAAAATGCTGGAGCTTGGGTTGATCGAGGAGTCCGATGACCGGCCCGATCCGCACCTTGACGACGAGCGCCGCCGTTACTACCGAATCACCGCCTATGGGCGCAAGGTAGCGCAGGCGGAAGCGGCTCGCATGCGCGACTTGGTGCAGTTGGCGGCGGCAAGATTTGGAGTGCCCAAACATGCCTGACCAACCCGCTTCACTAAGGCTGTACCGATGGCTGCTGAAGCTCTATCCGGCCACGTTCCGGGAGAATTATGCGGAACTTCTGGAACGTGAATTTCGAGACGACCTCCAGGATTCAACCGGGGCTGCCGATCTGGCCATGCTTTGGATTCGCCTGATTGCGGACCTGGCGATCTCCGTTCCCCTCCAGCTTGCTCGCGAAGTGGCCCGGGATGCCAGGCACACGGTTCGACTCTGGGCCCGCCGTCCCGGGCACACCGCCTTTGCGATTCTCGCCCTCGCCATCGGAATCGGCGCGAACACTGGTGTTTTCAGCGTGGTCAATGCGCTGCTGCTGCGCTCCCTGCCGTTCCAGGACCCCGGACGGCTGGCCTACCTGAGTAACTTCTCGGCGCCGCACGACAGCACGGCACAATTTCACGAATGGCGGCGGCAGAGCTCGTATCTGGCCGACGCCGCACTCTTCGAGCCGTTCGATGTCAATCTGGGGGGAGCAGGGGAATGGCGCAGGGCTCATGTCGTCCAGGTGTCCTCGAATTTCTTCTCGGTGCTTGGCGCCCAGCCGATCCTGGGACGCGGATTCGCCCCTGGGGATGACGGGGACGGGGCGGGCTGGGGATCTCCGGGGCGCAACGCGGTTGCCGTGATCGGTTACGGACTCTGGCAAGCGCTTTTCGGAGGCGACCCGAAAGCCTTGGGTTCCACGATTCGAATTGACGGGACCCCGCTCATCGTCGTGGGCGTCGCCCCGCCGGGATTCGATTATCCAGGCAAGGCCGTTCTCTGGAAGCCGGCAGCCTTCAGCCGCGGCAACAACGGCTGGGAAGCGATCGCGCGGTTGAAACCGGGAATCGGGTGGCCGCAAGCCCGCCAGGCATTCGCCGCGGAAGCCGATCGGCTCTGGCCCAACCGCACCCCTCTCCAGAAGATCCAATCCCCTTCACGGATCACCGAGCTCAGAGACCAACTCGCCGGCCCTACAAAGAACGCCTCGCTCGTGCTGATGGCCTGCGTGGTGCTGATCCTGCTGATCGCTTGCACCAACGTCGCGAACCTGATAATGGCCCGTACCGCGGATCGCGCCGCGGAGCTGTCCATACGGTCCGCCCTCGGAGCCAGCCGGGCGCGGCTCTCGCAACAGTTGTTGACCGAATGCGTGCTTCTCTCGCTGGCTGCCTCCATCGCCGGAGTCTTGGTGGCGTTCTCGACGGCGTCCATCGCAGCGACGGTTCAACCCGCGCCGATTGCCTCGCAGGCGTACTCGATTCTGGATGGCCGCGTGCTGTGTTTTGCGATCGCGATCTCGGTTCTCAGCGGGCTGTTTTTCGGCATCCTGCCGTCGTTATACGCCGGTCGCGTCCACACGTTCGGAGCGCGCGGCTCCAGCGGCAATCGCGGCTCGCGGCTGGTTCGCGAAGCATTGGTTGCCGCGCAGGTCATGCTCACCATCGTCCTTCTGGCGTCTTCTCTTTCCGTGGGGCGCGCGTTTGTCCATTTGATGCGGATCAATCGGGGATTTGTGCCGAAAGGTCTGGTCACGGTGAATGTCGCGTTGAAAGGAACGGCTCACCAGGGCGGCGGCCGGAACCTTGCGTACTTCCAGGAGGCGCTGGCCCGCGTGCGCCGGCTCCCGGGAGTTCGCAGCGCCAGCGCAACCGAGTTCCTCCCGCTGTATGCCACCGGCTTCATTGGAGGCGTGTTTCCCGTGGATGGCCAACCGGACCGGGCGCAGGCTACGGTCATTCCGGTGTTCTCGGACTACTTCCAAACCATGGGCGGCCGCATTGTGGCGGGACGCGAGTTTACTGCCGCGGAAGTGCA
>JADGNS010000641.1 GCA_017883355.1 Candidatus Solibacter sp. | reverse complement strand
AGGTGAGCGCGGTCAGGTCGTCGTGCCGCAGGAAGACTTAACCGATACCCTGCCAGAAGTCGGGGTAGAGCGCCAACATGCGCTCGACATGATCCACAGCGTTTCGATCCGCGCTGTTGAAGCCACAGATAAAGGGATGCAGACGGGCCTGCCGATCCTTCGGCAGGTCCAGCACGGCCCGCGCCACCAGGAAGTCCGTGGCGGTGTACCAATAGGTACGGGAATCGTTGTCCAGGTAATAAGTGGGCCGCTTGGCATCGCCCTCGTCCCACTCCTTCACAACGGGCATGCCGATCACCACCGACTCCGCTACCCCGGTATCGTCCATAGCTTTGAGGAACGCGTCCATCCCGGCGGTCTCCTGGACGAAGTTGAGGAAGTGGAGGTGGCCATCGGCAATCTCGTACTTCGGCGCCGGCTTCGGCTCTTCGGCGCCCGCCGTGGCGATCGACAACAGCAGCAGAGGGCCGAAATACTTCAGGCTTCGTCGTGGAGGCATCGGAGTATTGTCCGATGGTTCGCGCCGGGATGCAAGCTTGCGGGCACTCAGCCGCAAAACTACTTTGCGTACCAATCGCGGAGGCGGACGTCCATGCCCCTGCCCTCCAGCGCTTTGGCGAAGATCGCCGTGTCCTGGCCGCGATAGTGATCGGGATAGACCGGGCGGGGCCACGCCGAAGACTCCGTCCAAGCGGTGAGGTGGGACACCCCACCTGCGCGAGCACTTCAGGTCCCGCGCAATTCCAGGATGAGAGAGTCCAGCGCGATGGTCTTCTGAATATTGCGCCGGATCAGCATGGCGATTTCGTCGACGCGCGTGACCGCCCGGCGAATCCACGCGAACTGCACCTTGGCCGCCAGCGATTCCAGTTCGCGGCGGATGTCCTGATTGCGGATCTCGCCGGTGCCTTCGTGGAGTAGCAGCACGTCGCGCAGCAGTTCGTAAAGCACCTTCAGATGCAGCTCGAGCTTTTCGCTCTTACTGCGGCCGATGGCCTCGCCAATCGGCACCCACGTGGCGAACGGCGCCGCGCCCGCCGCTACCTTCAGGAGCGCCAGCATGGCGGCCCGGCGCTTATCGTAGGCTTCCAGGTCGAGCGACATGGCGATGCCCGGACTGCCGGCCGCTAGCGCCATCCGCCGCTCGGGCTGATCCAGCGCGCGCGCCCGCACAAAGGCCCGCATTTCCTCGGGCTCCAACGGTGCGAAGTAGAACGGCACCGCGCGCGACCGGATGGTGGGCAGCAGATCGTAAGCGTTCTCGGCCGTCATGATCAGGATCAAATGGTCGGGCGGCTCCTCCAGCGTCTTGAGGAGCGAATTGGCCGCCTGGTCGTTGGCGCGGTCCACGTGGTCGATCAGGAACACGCGGCGCGCGCCCCTGTGTGGCAGATATTGCGCGGCTTCTTTCAGCAGGCGCGTCTGCGGAATCGAGATCTGGCGCAGCGGACCGTCCGGGGGGAAGGTGACGAAATCCGGATGTGTGGCGAACTGCAGAGGGTCTTCGTTGCGCTTCTCCGCGGTCCACTTCTCGCGCGCCGCGATGGTTTCCAGGTTATCGGGTAGCGCCAGGTCGTCCTTCTCGACGAGTTCCGCGTGCCCCAGCAAACGTGCCGCCATGCGCCGCGCCAAGGTTGCCTTGCCCACGCCTTCGCGCCCGGAAAACAGGAGCGTCTGCGAGAGCCGTTGCCCCGCGATCATCTGCTCCAGCGATTCGGTGACCGCCCGGTTGCCCCAGAAATTCTCAAACATGCGCGCTCACAATACTCCACACTTCGTGCTCGATTTCATCCATCCCGGCGCGCCCGTTGACTACCTTCACGCGCTCCGGTTCCGCCCCCGCCAGCGCATGATACGCCGCGTGCACCTTGAGGTGAAACTCGATCGCCTGGTCGTCCATGCGCGTCTCGCAATGCGGTTGGGCCTGATTACGCGAGCGCGCCCGCGCCAGACTCGCCTCCGCGTCCACATCCACCAGTATGGTCAAATCCGGCTTCAGGCCGCGGCACGCGATCCGTTCCAGTTCGCTCACCGCGTCAATGCCCAATCCGCGCCCGACGCCCTGGTACACCAGGGAAGAATCGGTGAAGCGGTCCGAAAGAACGATCTCCCCGCGGCTCAAAGCCGGCAGGATCCACTGGTCCACGTTCTGTGCGCGTGAGGCGAAGTAGAGCAGGATCTCGGTGGTCGGACTCAGTTCCTGGTTGGCCGAATCGAGCAAAATCCTTCGGATCTTCTGCGCGATCGGGGGGCCGCCGGGCTCCGCCGTCTCCAGCACGGTCCGCCCCAGGGAACGCAAACGTTCCGCCAGGCGGTGCATTTGCGTGGTTTTGCCGCTGCCGTCCATGCCCTCGAAAGTGATGAAGATGCCGCGTGGTTTCACAGTGAGTCTATATTGTAGCTGGGGGTCTGAGGCAAACCGGGGACAGACAGCGAATTCCCGGCAAACTGCGCCGAGGATTCCTGTCTGTCCCCCAGCCCCCTGCGCCAAATCCCCCATGGAAGGACAAACAGGACCATAACTGTCGGATTTCCCGGCTATGAATCAACAAGTTCCCCATGGCAGCCGAATTGCAATCGATTATCATCTAGGAACGGAGAAACGCCATGAACTTCGACCAAGCCCCGATGCTGGTGATCTGGGAAGCCACGCAAGCCTGCGACCTCGCCTGTGTCCACTGCCGGGCCTCCGCGCAGTCCGAGCGCAGCGACACGGAGCTGACCACCGAACAGGGGTATCGCCTGCTGGACGAGATCCGCTCGTTCGGCGAGCCCCTCATGGTGTTCACCGGAGGCGACCCGCTGAAGCGGCCCGATCTCTTCGACCTGATCCGCTACTCCGTCAAAATCGGCCTGCGCACCAACGTCACCCCCAGCGCCACACCGCTGCTCACGGCGGAAGCCATCGACAAGTTCAAGGAAGCCGGCGTCACCCGCATGGCGATCAGCGTGGACGGCCACGACGCGGCATCGCACGACGATTTCCGCGGCATCCCCGGCACGTTCGATCGCGCCATGTTCGCCCTGGCGCACGCCCGCGATATCGGTCTGGATACGCAATTCCAAACCACGGTTACGCGGCGCAACATGGGGCACCTGCCCGCCATCGCGGAAATTGTCAGCCAGATGCGCTCCAAAATGTGGAGCTTGTTCTTCCTGATCGTGACGGGGCGCGCGCTGGCCAGCGAAGACCTTCTGGCCTCGGAGTACGAAGACGTTTTCGAATACATGTACCAGCTTTCCAAGACCGCGCCGTTCGGGATCAAGACCACCGAGGCCATGCACTATCGCCGGTACGTGGCGCAGCGCATCCGCGCCGAGCATGGCGCCACGGAGAACGAAGCGGCCAAGGGCGTGGCCTTCCGTACCGCCGGCGTCAGTGACGGCAAGGGTTTCGTGTTTGTTTCGCACCAGGGCGAGATCTTCCCCAGCGGTTTCCTCCCGGTGACTGGCGGCAACGTGCTCAACCAGTCGCTGACCGACGTGTACCGCAACAGCGAGCTCTTCAAGAAGCTGCGCGACACCACGCAGCGGGAAGGCAAGTGCGGCATCTGCGAATACCAGAAGATTTGCGGCGGCTCGCGTGCCCGCGCTTTTGCTCTTACCGGCGATTATCTGGCCGAAGACCCGCGCTGCACGTATCAGCCGCACCTGGCCGACGCCATCGCGGGCTAGGGTGGCATAAGGCTCCGCCTTGTGCATCCGAATGCAACTCGGACTGCTACCCGGCGGGGGGCAGGTCCACTTTCTCGTACAAATCGGCGAGGGAGAGATGTGCCCCGACGGATTCCAGACCGAGCGAGTCTTCCATGCGGCTGGCGGTGGTGAGCAGCCAGCGGCCGTCGGGTTGGCGGGTGTACAATTCGGCGCTCACGCGCTCCGAGGACACCAGCAGATACTCGCTGACCGACGCGACGGAGCGGTAATGCTCGAATTTGCGCACGCGGTCGCAAAACTCCGTGGAGGGCGAGAGTACTTCGACGATCAAACTGGGATTGAGCAGCGTATCGCGCGTTTCATCCAGGAATTGCGGTTCGCCGCAAACCACGACGGCGTCCGGATACGTATACATGCCGGTGGCGTTTACACGAACGCGCATGTCGTTCACGTAGGCACGGCAGGGGCGCTTTCGG
>JADGNS010000640.1 GCA_017883355.1 Candidatus Solibacter sp. | reverse complement strand
CTGAATATCGTCTTGCCTGGAACTGAAGAGAGCCCGGCGTCGATCTGACGATTGGAATTGGTGACAGCGCCCACCGGCGCGCCCGCCCCCCCGCAGCCTCACTTCCGACGCGCCAAAGCCTCGGCCTTCCGGATGAACTTCTCCCGCAGTTCCCATGCGTCGATGGCCATTTGCGCGCCTTCACAGGCCATGCTGGTGCTCATACGCCGGTCGGCTTCGTCGAACTGGGCTTCGGCCGCGTCGTGGGCCTGGCGCGCCTCTTCATCGTCCTTGTGCAGGCGTTCGAGCGCCGCCTTCACTGCGGGGTCGAGCTCGGCATGATGCCGGGATTTCGGATGACCGTACGCCTTCTGCCACTCCTCGTCCCACCCCGCCTTCACCTTTTCTTCGCAGGCCTCCAGGGCCTCCCACGCCGCGTCCGCCGTGGTCCGCGCTCTCTTCTTCTCCATCAGCCATCGCCAGACCGACCAGTCCTTGGCTTCGTTGAATAACGTCTTCGCGTCTTCAACGGGGACAAGCTTATGCATAGTAAAGACGAATTCCTGTCTCCAGCCTACGCAATATCGCGCCCGGAATCCAGCAGATTCGCACCGGAAATTCTCCTTTCCAACGGGAGCTTCCAGAGAGATAATCAAGCGGACGTTCTTATATGAAACTGGTCATCGCCTGTTGTCTCCTCTTTCCCGCCGGGCTCGGCGCGCAGCAACTGAAGCCCGAAACCGCACAACAATTCGATTGCTACGTCCAATCCGCCGAAGCGCGGATGGATGGGCGCAAGGCCTTCCTGCTGGCCGATACCGACACCGCCATGAACGAGCAGATCGTTCGCGGCCAGAAAATCCGCACCCTGGAAGCCAACGGTCCGAACCCGCACAAACTGGCCGGCGGTCAGCTCTACGACTGGATCGGCGCTTCCTTTATTCCCGGCGCCACCCTGGACAAACTGATCCGCATGCTCCAGGACTACGACCATCGCGCCCAGTATTTCCCCGAAACCATCTCCGCCTCCAAGCTCCTCTGCCTCACCGGAACGGACCACTTTCAATATTCCATGCGCATGAAAGAACCCGCCATCCTCGATGTGGAGAGCGACGTGGTGTGGGAGCGCGTGGATGCGCAACACTGGCGTTGCCGATCTCTCTCCACGCGCGTCGCCGAGGTGGGCAAGGATCACGGCTACCTGCGGCGCCTGAATTCCTACTGGCGATTTGCCGAAACCGGAAAGGGTGTCTTTGTGGAGGCCGAAACCATCACCTTGAGCGATGAATTCGGGTCCATGACACGCATGCTCGGGTCGGCGTTGATGGGGATCAACCCGGAGAAATCCCTCAGGCACTCCCTCACGGCCATGCGCGAGAGCGTGCTAAAGCCGGGCCTCGACATTCCCAAACTGCCCGCCGGATTGCCCGCGTGCGGGCCGAGCGTTGCCCGGGCCGCGTGCGCGGCCGCACCCGGGAAATAGTGATGGACTTCGACTTCATCGTGGTCGGTTCCGGCTTCGGCGGCAGCGTCTCCGCTCACCGGCTCACCGAGAAGGGCTACCGCGTGGGAGTCATGGAGATGGGCTGCCGGTGGACTCCGCAAAACCTCCCCACCACGAACTGGCGGCTCTGGCGGTGGATCTGGCGGCCGGGTCTCGGGCTGCGCGGGTTCTTCAACATCGATCCCTACCGCCACGTTTTGATCATGCACGGCTGTGCGGTGGGCGGCGGGTCCATTACGTACGCCAATACCTTATTGGTTCCCGGAGACTCGATCTGGGACAACGGATCGTGGGCGAACCTCGCGGACTGGAAGGCGGAGATGCCGCGGCATTACGCAACCGCGGTGCGCATGCTGGGTGTCGTAGAAAACCGGATTCTGGGTCCGGCGGATCGCATCCTGCAGCGGGCGGCGGAAGAGCACGGGGTAGGCAATACCTTCTATCGCACCAGAGTCGCCGTCTTCGAAGGGCCGGACGGAGAGCCCCCCGGCGTTACCCATCCCGACCCCTATTTCGGCGGCGAGGGACCGGAACGCACCACTTGCATCGGCTGCGGCGGCTGCATGATGGGGTGCCGTTATCGCGCCAAGAATACGCTGGACCAGAATTACCTCTACCTGGCCGAGAAGCGGGGCGCCCAGGTGTTCGCCGAGACCAAGGTGGTAGATGTCCGGCCTCTGGACGGCAGTCCGGATGGCAGCCAGGGCTACGAGGTGTTCACGGTTCCATCCACTATCATGCCGGGCGGCCGCCGCCGCTTCACCTGCCGCGGCGTGGTATTCGCGGCCTCCGCGCTGGGCACGCTGGACTTGCTCTTCCGGTTGAAAGAAAAGGGATCGCTTCCGCGAATCAGCGGTCAACTGGGCAACCGGGTGCGCACCAATTGCGAGTCGCTGATCGGGGTGCGCGTGCCGGGCAGCCGCGAGGACTTGTCGACGGGTATCGCCATCGGTTCGGGCTTCTATCTGGACCAGTACACGCACATTGAGGCCACCCGCTACCCGGCGGGGGCCGACGCCATGGGGCTGCTGGCCACCGTCCTGACCGGCGGAGAGCCCGGCCGAAAACGCATCCTGCTCTGGCTCAAACTACTGACCGGCTCGCTCTTGCGGCATCCCATCCGGACCCTGCGCACCCTGCATCCGTTTGGCTGGGCGCGCGAATCCCTCATCCTCCTCTGCATGCAGACCCTGGACGGCCACATCGAGATGCGGCTGGGGCGCCCCTGGTTCTGGCCGTTCCGGCGAATGCTGCGCAGCCAGGGGCAGCGCATCCCTACCTTCATCCCGCAGGCCAACCACTTCGCGCGCAAGGTAGCCCAGGCGATCGGCGGGACCCCGATGAGCATGGTAACCGAGATCCTCTTCGACGTGCCGGGCACGGCGCACATACTAGGCGGGTGCCCGATGGCCGTCGCGCCGGAGGTCGGCGTGGTGGATTCCCAAAATCGTCTGTTCGGCTATCGCAACCTGTACGTCTGCGACGGAAGCGTGATCGCCGCCAACCTCGGGGTCAACCCCAGCCTGACCATCTGCGCGCTCACCGAGCGGGCCATGAGCCAAATCCCGCCTGCCGCCGAAACCGGCTGGAACCTCGCTCCGTGACGGCGGCTTACTTCACGATGTTCTTGCCGAAGTTGAAGGCCGGACCGCAGGAGAACCGCACGGTGAAGCGGGCATCCTTCAACAGGTCGTTGAACAGGTGATCGCGCACCAGGTCGGCCTGCGTTCTCCAGGCGAAGTGGTGGCCGAAGTTAATGTCGAAGCCGCCGCCGAAACCGAAGAACAGGACATGGTCTTTCTTGTTCGGCCCGGTGATCAGTCCGCTCACCAGGGCCTTGACGACCGCGTCTTGCGGTTGCGGGGTCGCGGTTTCACGGATGATCCCCGCATAGACCGGGCGCACAAATATCGTCGTTCTGGTGAAGTGCCGGTAGACCAGCTCCGGACCCACCGCGAAAGTATGTGTCGAGGACTGCACCGGGACGCTCAAGGTGCTGTATGGATAGTTGGCCGGGAGCAACCCATGCGTGACCCCCGCTACGATTCCGGCCTGTAGCTGTGTCTGTAACGCCGGAAGCAACTGGTCCGGGGTGAGTGTCAGATTGCCTTTCGCGAAAGTGTAGTCGAAACCAATCGAGACCCAGGTCTTCGGCCGGAAGCCGATCTGCGCCGCGAAGCCTTGCTCGAAGAGGTTGACTTTCGGGCTGTCTAGAAAACCGTAGCCCCCGTACACATCGAAGCGCGTGACATACGATTGTTGACCGGAGAGCGGAAGGGACAGAAGAAAAATGATACCGAGAGTGATGACCATCACCCGGTGTTTGTCGAACATATGATCCTCCACAGGATGGCGGTACTGCCACGAATCTCTACGTGGATCCGGGGGGGCAGCCCCGGATTTGATTCGTGGTCCGGACGGACACCGCGCAAACGTCCTACCACAGCCCAGCCTACACTAGGTTGAAGATATTTGCATCCCAATTTATGAATGCTGGTGCGCAGGCGGCCATTTCCGCCACGGGAATCCAGCCCGGTATTGACACGTTCTCCGCGCGGTAGGACTATATGATCAGGCCAACCAGATCCTTATCTCTGCTATCGGATAGCTAGGGGGGGCTGCCTCGAAAGCGCCGGATTCCCACATGCGGG
>JADGNS010000639.1 GCA_017883355.1 Candidatus Solibacter sp. | reverse complement strand
AGGCCATCGAACTGGGCATCCCCTTCTTGGGGATCTGCGTCGGCTTCCAACTGCTCTACGAGGGATCCGACGAGGATCCTTCCGAGGAAGGGCTCGGTGTGCTCACCGGTGTGGTGCGCCGCCTGCCCTCCGGCGTCAAGCACCCCCAGATGCAGTGGAACCTTCTGGACAAGGTGGCACATCGGGAGTCCGGGCTGCTGCGCGACGTGCCCGATCCCACCTGGGTCTACTTCGTGCACTCCTTCGCTCCCGAGGTGACCGCCGATGCCACGTCCACCTGTGAGTACGGGGGGACGGTGACCGCCTCCGCCGAGCTGGGACCCGTCTGGGGGACCCAGTTCCACCCGGAGAAGTCCGGTGCGGTCGGTCTCGGCATTCTCGAGAACTTCGTCGGTGCGGTGCGCCGGACCGACGCCGGTGCTGGCACCGGTGCCGGTGCTGCCGGTTCGGTGGGCACTGCCGGCTGATGGACCTCTACCCGGCCATCGATATCCGAGGGGGAGGGGCGGTCCGACTCACCCAGGGCGACTTCGACCGGGAGAGCAGCTACGGCGATCCCCTCGCCTTGGCCGGGCGGTTCATCGCAGGAGGGGCGCCGTGGCTGCACGTTGTCGATCTCGACGCCGCCCGTGGGGGCCGTCCGGTCAATCGGGCCACAGTGCTGGCCATCGCCACCGCCGCGGGCGTGTCCGGGGTCCCCGTGCAGACCGGCGGCGGAATTCGTTCCGAAAGGGATGTCGACGAGCTGTTGGCCGGCGGTGTACGCCGGGTGGTCTTCGGCACCATGGCGCTCGAGGATCCCGGGTTGGTGCGGCGGACGGCGGGTCGGCATCCCGGCCAGGTGGCGGTGGGCATCGACTACCGGACCCGGCCCGACGGAGTGACCGAGGTGGCCGTCCGCGGCTGGGAGGAGGGCAGCGGTCGGACAGTTAGCGCCAGGAGACCAGGATCGCGGCGGCGGTGAGGCAGCCGACAAGATGATAGCTCGCGTCGATCATCCAGACCTTGGTGGATTTGCGCTCCCACACGTGCACGATCGTTAACGTAGTGATGCAGAATCCCACGGCCACGCCGGCGCCGAGCTTTAGGGCGTGCGGCACGTCCACAATTCCGGTGCGCTGAAGGAGAAACGCGATTGCCGCCGAGGCCACGAGATTCGAGACGAACGTCGCGAGCAACATGCTGGCGAATTCACTCTTCTTCGAATCGGAGCCGGATTCGCCGCGATGTTTTATTTGCTCCGCGCCCCAGATCCCGCCGAAGAGCAACGAATACCAGACAAAGCCCAGCACCCAGTAGGCCGCACCCGCGCAGAGAATCGCGATCCAGTTCATGGGCCGATCGTGTCACCTACTCCCCCGCACGACAAGCTTCTTCGTTGGACGTTGCACACTCCGTCCTTCATCCTTTCTGCTATTCCCGATGGATCGCTTCACTCGATTCGAACACGACGGCTGCTCGCAAGAGCTGACCGTTTCTAGCTTTTACTTTGTAAGTTCTGCCTCTGACTTCCTTTGGAGAAATTTCAGCAGCGGCACCAGGAGCGCCATCGAGAAGTAGACCCAGGCCGACCACGAGATTCTTCCTGCGGGCAAAGTAAGCGCCAGCACCAGCGACACGGTCGCCACGCTCACCGGAATACTCCAGCCGATCAGCTCGCCGCGCGTCATCAATCTCTCCCGGTTATTCAGCCGCAACGGCTCACGCAATTGCCAGGCCCGCAGATTGAGGAGCAGGACTTCGGCGGAAAGGGCGATAGTCCCGAGCGCGTAAATCGCAAAGAGCGTTCTTGCCTGCGCTGCGGTGTGGAGCGAGAACGGCTACCCCACCCGGCCATTGCTCAGCAGGTCCCACATCGCCCCGAAAATCGACTTCAACGGGTAGATAAGGATCAGGATCGTAACGATCATCGCCCAGCTGATCAGAATCGAGACGCCATCTTCGAGGCCGTAACGCCTGGCTCCACAACCAATGGCCCCGCCAGAAGATTCCGAGCACTGCGATGCTGCAGACGAACGTCGGCACATTCTTGAATGCCTCCAGAAGCGCCTGGATGTTGTCGGGAATCTGCTGCGCGGCGATCACCAGCATCGAGATAGCGAAGGCGAAAGCGGCGTCGATAAAAGTTTCCAGCCGCGTCATCTCCAATCCGCGCAGTCTGAATCCACGCAGCCGCGGGAGTGCGTCGAGCTCCGCCGGCAAGGCCGCGCCAATCTCCTTATGCCGCTCTTTCATTCGTGCTCAGCTAATCATGAATTCCTGGAAACAGGAAGCCTTGCTGAGCCGTAGCTCCGGCCGCAACTTTTGCAAATACGAGGTGTTGCTAATAACAAGGGGAACGGGGCCCCCGGGGTTGTTTCACTATGGAATTTTTCTTCAGGCTGCTGGAGGACGTTGGGGTCGTGATCCTCATCGCGGTATCGCTCGGTGGGTTTGCCGCCTCCGTGGCGTGGGCGTTCGCTCTCTTTGTTGGTAAGCAGAGCTAAGACGGTGGCGGTTCCTTCCCGGTCCCGATATTTCTTTCTCGCTCGATCACAACCAGCGCAATCCCGCCCAGGACAGCAATTGACGCGAAGAGAAATCGCAGCGTGATTGTTTCGCCAAGAAACAGGATCCCGCCCGCTGCGGCGAGGACGGGCACAATGAGTTGCACGCTGGCTGCGCTGGCGGCTCGCAAGCTCGGCAAGGCAGTGTACCAGATCGCATAACCTACTCCGGACGCGATCGCTCCCGAGACGATTGCGTATCCGATGCCGGCGCGGTCGATCCGCGCCCACGGCAGGAAGGCGAGACTTAAGACTGCCGCCATCGGCACTGCGCGCAAAAAATTTCCCGCTGTCGCTGACGCCGGGTCGCCCGCTTTTTTTCCGCGGAGCGAATAGACGCCCCACGCGATGCCGGCGCCGAACATCAAGATCGATCCGCCGAGAGGCGGCGCCGAAAGCCCGGGAAACACCAGCGCCACGAGTCCGGTTAGTGCTAGCGCCAGACCTGTGCGTTGCCGCATACTCAGGCCTTCTCCGCGGCGCAATGCCCAGATAATCATCGTCGCCTGCACCGCGCCGAAGAGCAGCAAGGCTCCGGTCCCGGCCGGCAGACTTAGATAAGCGAATGAAAATCCAGCCGCGTAGGCAAAAAGCGCAGCCGCTGAAACCCAGCTCCCCGCTTTCTCCGGCAATCGCCCGCGCATCCGCACGATCAGCCAAAGCGCAACAGCGCCCGAGACGATGCGGATCAAAGTAAAGCTAGCGGCATCAATGCTCGTTTGTCTCAGCGCCAGCCGGCAGAGCAGGGAGTTGCCTGCAAAAGCCGTCATCGCCATCAGCGTCAGAAAAAAAACTCGCGTAGTCGTCACCGTTTTCTACTTCCTACTTCCCGCTTTCTAATTTCTACTTCTGCCAATGAGCGACCCATCCAGTCCTGGCCCGAAATCATTCCTTCCGCGGCTGGGACATTGGGCAGCTCAGGTTCTGCTCGTGTTTCTCGGCGCTTATGCCGCCTTTTGGTTGAACAACTATCAGGAACATCAACAGGAAGCCAGACGGCGCGATCAAATCCTCGCGGCCCTCGAGCACGAAGCAACCGGAGGTCTCGAGAGCGCGAAAACCGAAGGCGCCCGGGAGCGACAGAGGGTCGCCGAATTCCGCCGCGCCCTCGACGCCGGCGAGATGCCGCCTGTCCGGCCATTCGGGTTTACCACCGATTACAGTGCTACCGATGCCGCGACCCTGCTCCAGTCCGGCGGTTATCAGCTCTTCGACGTGAAGACGTTGACCGCATTGCGCCAGCTGGAGTCAACACTCCGCGGCGGTCTGAGCCGCATCATGCATTACGAAAAACTGAGCGACGAGTTGATCGTGCCAAACCTGGACCAGGATGCTTCGTTCTTTTACGATCCCGCCACGAAACAGCTCCGGAAACGGTTCTCGGAATACCCCACCGTCTTGCAGACGTGCGTGAATTTTTTCGACGACCTCGAGAAAGCCTACAGCGAGCTGCTCGCGCAAATCCGGGCCGAGCGTCAGCGGCATTAGCGGCCGGGCGAGAATCGCGGAGCCGATGGCTCATGGCCTGCTGCATTCGGGCGTGAGGTTCGTTCGAATGAAATTCAAATTCCTGCTCGCCAGCGGCAACGC
>JADGNS010000638.1 GCA_017883355.1 Candidatus Solibacter sp. | reverse complement strand
GCCGTTGAAGGCGGCCGATTGGCCGGGACGTCCGGCGACGAACGGCGTCGCGCCTTTAACGACTTTGCCGTCGCGGTGGTTGCCGGAGGAATCGGTGAGATTTGCGGCGGGGTTGGCCGGCGGAAGCGCTTGCCCCACTCTGCCTTCGAAGGTGTACTCGGCGAGCAGGCCATTGCGCGGGGGCTCCGGGAGGGTGGCGAGGCGCGTTTTCGTCCAAGCGGCGAGCAGCGGTTGCGTTTCTTTCTCGGGTAGCGCCGCTTCATGCTCGGCAATGGCCTGCTGCAACCACGCCACCTCGCTCGCCTGCGCCGCGGTGGGCATCTCCAGGATGGGCGCGGCATTGCCGCTCTTGCCGTCGAGGCCCTTCTCGGCGATGGTGTTGAAGAAGGCGAAAAAGCGATAGTAGTCCTTCTGCGAGATGGGGTCGAACTTGTGATCGTGGCAGCGCGCGCAGCCCACGGTCAGGCCCATGAACACGTTGGCGGTGGTATCCACGCGGTCGGCCACGTACTCCACCTGATACTCTTCGGGAATCGCGCCGCCTTCGTAATTGATCATGTGGTTGCGGTTGAAGCCGCTGGCCAGTTTCTGTTCCACCGTGGCGTTGGGGAGCAGGTCGCCGGCCAGTTGTTCGATGCCGAAACGGTCGAACGGCAGGTTGCGGTTGAAAGCGTCGATCACCCAATCGCGCCACTTCCACATGTCGCGGGCGGAATCGATGTGGAAGCCGTGGGTGTCGGCATAGCGCGCCAGATCGAGCCACTGCATGGCCATGCGCTCGCCGTACCGCGGCAGCGCCAGCAGACGATCCACCTGCTTCTCGTAGGCGTTGGCGGACTTGTCGGCGAGGAAGGCATCCACCTCGGCGGAGGTGGGCGGCAGGCCCGTGAGGTCGAAGCTGAGGCGGCGCAGCAAGGTGGCGCGGCCGGCCTCGGGCGAGGGCTTGAGCCCCTCGCGTTCCAGGCGCGCCAGCACCAGGCGGTCGATCGGGTTGCGCGCCCACTTCTCATTGCGCACGGCCGGCATCGCGGGGCGCACGGGCGGCACGAATGCCCAGTGCCGTTCCCACTTTGCGCCCTGCTCGATCCATTGGCGGACGGCGGCTACCTGCGCTTCGGTGAGCGCAGTGCCGGCCTGCGGCGGCGGCATGCGGCCGGCCGGCGTGGCGGCGCCGATGCGCGCCAGGAGGCGGCTCTTGGCCGGGTCGCCGGGCGCCACAATGCGGTAGGTGCCGCGGTCGGCGAACAGGCCTTCCTCGGTATCCAGGCGCAGATTCGCCATGCGGTGCTTATCGTCGGGACCGTGGCAGGTGAAGCAGTTGTCGGACAGAATCGGACGCACGTCGCGATTGAAATCGACGAGCGGCCCGGCGGCGAAGCACCATCCCGCCGCACTGATACCGAGGAACAGACGAACCAGCAAATCGCTCCCTCCGTTGCTGCTACCATTCTGCCCCATCTTGAGGCGGGCGGCGCAGCTAAATCGGATGGAGGGTGCGAGCAACGAAAAAAGCCGCCTGAAAGGCGGCTTGCAGCCAAGATTGGCGGCCCCACATCAGGCCGCGTCCGGCGCCAGCATCGTCCGCGGGGCGGTCTCCGTCACGACTTCGCCGGTCAAAGGTTCGCCGGCCAGCTCAAACCGGAACCACCGCACCAGCGCCCGGTCGGCTACCCTGCGGCGGCGCATGATCTCGCGCCGCCGCTCCCAGGCCGCCGGCCAGCATTTCGCCACCTGCCAGAATGCCGGCAGCGAGCGCGGTTCCAGCAGCAGACACCCCGCCACCACCGCCAGATCCCTCACCGTCATGGGTAACCAGCAGTGCCGGTAGAGACCGGGCGTGGCATTCTTGATGCGCATCAGGAAACGATTCTTCACCGAGTGCATATTGATCGAGGGGGTGATCGACCGCCGGTCGCCGGGCACAACCGTTCGCACGTGCCAGCCCACCGCCGACGGAGAGTAGATACAACGCCAGCCGAGCAACTGCGCCCGCCAGGCCACGTCGGCATCTTCCCGGTAGGCGAAGAAATCCTTGTCGAAGAAGTCTCCGCCGATGGAGACGTCGTCGATCATCTCCCGACGGTAGAGCGCCGCCGCCGCGCAGGCGCCAAAAACGTATTCCGTCCGGTCGTACGCGCCGTCGTCCAATTCGCGCGATCCGCGGTCGAAGTGGCGCATCGCCGGAGTGAAAAACAGGCCCGTGGAATCGATCCGCCGTTCGGCTAACGGCTGGAACCCTTTACCGATGGAAAGCAGCTTCCCGCAAAGCGCACCCGCCCCGCGATCCAGTTCCGCCGCATCCACCAGGCGGATCACGAAATCCTCTTCCATCAGCAGATCCGGATTGAGGGTCAACACCCATTCCGCCCGGCTGGCCCGGATTCCCTGATTCTGCGCCTCGGCAAAACCGACATTGCTCCGGTTCCAGATCACCTGAATGCGGCCGCCGAACTCCTCTAGAATCGCCCCTGTACCGTCATTAGAGGCGTTATCCACCACGACGACGGTCGCGCGGATGCCCTTTTGGGCCATCACAGCGTTCAAACAGCGCCGGATGTACCGGCTGCTGTTGAAGGTAACTATGGAGATGCATACCGTGGGTTCCGTCATTGGATTGGGCGCTGTTCAGTCCAAAGACCTTTCCGCCGGCAATCCAACTACACTGAATCCAGCTACTCCGAAATATTTTTGAAGAGGCTGTAGTTGAAAACATTCCCCAGGGGTCTTTGCTGATGAGGGAATGTCGTCATTCGCGTCCGACGAACAATTCGTGGGTTTGATACGCCAGGAACAAACCGGTACATCTCTACAGGATCAGGTCTCCCGTCTGTTCGAAGAGGCGCGGGACGATGTTTACCGGTATCTGCTCACCCTGGGGCTGTATCCGCCGCAGGCACAGGAAGCCGCGCAGGAAGTGTTTCTGCGCCTGTATGCGACGCTGCGCAAAGGGGAAGAGATTCAGAGCCCGCGCGCCTGGATCTTCCGCGTGGCGCACAATCTCGGCCTCAAAATCCGTACCAGGCAGCATTCCGAGGAGCCGTTCGACCCCGAGTTGAGCAGCCACTCCATCACGCAGACCGGTACGCCCGAAAGCGAACTGTTGGAACGCGAGCGCATGACGCGCTTTCATACCGCGGTGGAAAGCCTGAGCCAGCAACAGCGGCGCTGCCTTTTTCTGCGCATGGAAGGTTTGCGGTATCCGGAGATCGGTTCCACGCTGGGAATCAGCGCCAGCGCCGTGGGGGAATTCCTGCGCCGCGCCATGCTGCGGCTCAAGAAGGTGCGCGATGAGTAATCTCGACTTGCGCCACCCCGAAGACGGTCTGCTGCTGCGCTACCTGGATGGCGAACTGCCCGGGCGCAAGGCGCGCCAGGTCCGGACCCATCTGGAAGCCTGCTGGCAGTGCCGCGCGCAGGTGGAAGAACTGGAAGGCGCGATCGGCGAATGCGTGCGCTATCGCAAGAATGTGCTCGCCCCCAGCCTGCCGCCCCCGCCGGAGC
The DNA here is from genome assembly GCA_017883355.1 of Candidatus Solibacter sp. Lineage (GTDB taxonomy): Bacteria > Acidobacteriota > Terriglobia > Bryobacterales > Bryobacteraceae > Solibacter. The sequence continues at coordinate 637 of JADGNS010000638.1, read as the reverse complement.
CGTGGCGCAGCCTGGATTTCGAGCGCGTCGAAGCCGAACTAGCCGCCGAATCCTTATTTACACGCGTGGCGCGCTTCCTGTTGCCGCGGCAGAATCCGGGTCTGCGCTGGGCGCTTTCCGGCGCCGCCGCCGTGGCGCTCTGCTTCGTTCTGGTTCAGCAGCTTCGCGAAACTCCCAAAGTGCAAGCGGCCGCCCTGTTGCAGAAGGCCGTCCTGGCCTCTCAAGCGCGTCCCGCCGCCCACAAGCGGCTGCGCATTACCACGCGCACCGGCCAGATGACGCGCGTCATCGGCGTGGCCTACAAACCGCCGGCGCGGGAAACCGCAATCGCGCGCCTGTTCGACGCCGCCCACTACGATTGGAACGACCCGTTGAGCGCCAAATCGTACTCCGCGTGGCGCGAAGGGCTCCCGCACTTCCAGGATGCCATCGCGTCCCAACCGAATTCTTACGAGATTAAGACCACCACAGAAGATAGCGAACTCCTGAGCGCGACGCTGAAGTTCCGCGCCACCGACCTGGAGCCTCTGGAAGGCCGCTTCGAGTTCCGCAATCGCGACTGGGTGGAAATGACGGAATTGGTCGACCAGCAAACAAATCCCGCAAGCACCGTAGCTGGAACCAACGGCGGCATGCC
>JADGNS010000637.1 GCA_017883355.1 Candidatus Solibacter sp. | reverse complement strand
TTCGTGTTGTCGTATGCCCATGGTTTCCATCTCTTCTCTGCGCTTATCTCTGCGTTCTCTGCGTCTCTGCGTTGAAAATGACTCTCTCTATCTGAGTAACTTATGACACGAAGGAAGCGCATTTTCGTGCGGGTGGTGGGCGCGCTGGCGGCGCTGGTGGTGCTGGCGGGCATCGCGGCGATCTTCGTGCTGCGGAGCGCGTGGTTTTACGACAAGGTGCGGCGGCGCATCATCGACACGGTGGAAACCGCCACCGGCGGGCGCGTGGAAGTCGCCTCCTTCCGCTTCGATTGGAAACACCTGCGGGCGGAAGTGCATGAGTTCGTGCTTCACGGGACGGAGCCGGCGGACAAACCGCCGCTGTTTCGCGCCGGAAGCGTGGTGGTGAACCTCAAACTAGTGTCGATCCTCCGCAAGGATGTGGATATACAGTCGCTGACGGTGTCCGATCCGCACGTCTACCTGATCGTCGGCGCCGACGGCCGAACCAATTTTCCCGAGCCGAAGGTGCGGCCCCCTGAGGTGCGGCCCTCCGGCAAGAGTTCCACCGTCGAGGACATTCTCAAGCTCGCCATCGGCCGCTTCAGTCTGGAGCGCGGCCTCTTCGAGGTGGAGACCCACGGCCGCATTCCGTTCGCCGCGCGCGGCGAGAATCTGAACGTCGCCCTGGCGTACGAATTGCTTGGCCGGCGCTACCGCGGCACGGTGGCCATCCAGCCGTTGTATCTGAGCTACGACGATTACGGCCCGACGCCGTTCGCGGTGAACCTGGCGGTGACCATGGAGAAGAACCGCATCGCGCTGGACTCGGGAACCATCGCCACGAGCGCGACCCGGGTGGAGGTCTCTGGCGCACTGGAAGACCTGGCGGCGCCGCACGCGCGCTTTCAGTACCGGGCGCGCGCGGCGCTGACGGACATAGCGCGCATCTTCCGCGCCCCCCAGTTGCGCGGCGGCATCGGGCAGGTGGGCGGCACGGGCGAGTGGACCCCGGCCGCCGGCCTGGCGCTCGCCGGCACGCTGCACGCTACCGGAGTAGAGTACCGCGACGATGTCCTGCGCCTGGTGGATTTCCGCGGCGATGGCGCCGTGTCGGCGAACGTCAAGGGAGTGTTCGCATCGGGTCTGCGGCTCTCCGGCTTCTACGCGCGCGACCAGCGGCGGGAAGCCGTGCAGGGCGAGGTGGGCAGCTTCGCGCTGCGCGGCAAGGATATCGAGATCGGCGGCGTGGCCCTGACCTTGCTGGGCGGCTCCTTCCGCGGCCAGGCGGGGTTGCGTCAACTGGACCGCTACTCGGTGACGGGAGAGGTCAGCGGCGTGGACGCCCGGCGCACCATCGCGATGTACTCCCCCGAGCCGCTGCCGTGGGACGCGCTGGTGTTCGGTGGCGTGACGCTGGAGGGCTCGCTGAAAAACAGCAAGGACCTGCGCGCCGGCGGCAATCTCCAGTTTGCGCCCGCGCCCTCGGGCGATGCCGTGCGCGGGCAGGTCCAGGTGGCGTACGACGGCGGCAGCGGCGCTTTGGACCTGGGACGGTCCACCATCACCCTGCCGCACTCCCGTGCCGATTTTTCGGGCGCCCTCAACAGCGAGCTCAAGGTGCACCTGGAAACCAGCGACCTCAACGACCTGCTGCCCGCGCTGGGCAAGAGCGCCGCCGGCCTGCCGGTGAAATTGGGCAGCGGACAGGCGATATTCGACGGCAGCGTGACCGGCAATCTCAACAACCCGCGGATCCTGGGCCACCTGCGCGCCGCCAACTTCACTTTTTCGGACGAACATGTGGATGCATTGGAAGCCGACGTGGTGGCCGCCGCCGATTACCTCCGCGTGCAGAACGCCACCGCGTCCCAGGGGCCGCTGCGCGCGCAGTTCCAGGGCTCGGTGGGGCTGAGCGCATGGAAGACCGGCGATACCAGCCCGATTGCCGCCGACGCCACGCTGAAGAATGCCGCCGTGACCGACCTCGCCGCGCTGCTGCACACCAAAGATCTGCCGGTCACCGGCACGTTGAACGGCTCGGCCCAGGTGAACGGGACCATCGCGGCGCCGCGCGCGCAGGCCGATCTGGAACTGCTCAAGGGCACATTGCGCGACCAGCCCTTCGACCGCTTTACCGCCCACGCCGGCTACGCCGCGAACACCCTGACGGTGACCAACGGCCAACTCGTGGCCGGGACGAAACAGGTGCGGCTCAGCGGAACGTTTCAGCACCCGGCGGACCATTTCGATACCGGCCGCCTGCGCTTCGACGTGAGCACCAACCTGCTGCCGCTGGAAGAGATCCGCGCCGTCGCGGAGATCCATCCCGGGTTGAAAGGCACACTCCAGGTGACGGCCAGCGGGCAGGTGGAACTGCAACCCACCGCCAAGACCGCGTACCGCATCGACGAACTGCATGCCGATATCGCTACCATTGGCGTGCAGCTCGAAGGCCAGCCGCTAGGCGACGCGCACCTCACGGCCACCTCGCAGGGCCTGGCGCTGCGCGCGCACCTGGACTCAACCGTTGCGGGTTCGGTACTGAAGGGCGATGGCGAGTGGCGTCTGGAGGGCGAGTATCCGGGCACGGCCACGGTGAGTTTCTCGAAGGTGGACCTGGCGCGCGTGAAGCCCTGGCTGGCCAAGGCGCCGGGCGAGGAAGCGCCGCGATTCGCCGGCTCCATGGAAGGCGTGCTGCGCGTCGAGGGGCCGGCGCTGAACTGGCGGGCGATGAAGGCCGAACTGCGGATTCCGCAATTCCAGCTCGGTCCCGCGCCCGAGGCGGATGTCGCCCGGGATGTCCCTAGAGATGCGCTCACGTTGAAGAACTCCGGACCCATCGTCGTGCGCTTCGCCAATTCCACGGTGACCGTGGAGAGCGCCCACCTGGTGGGGCGCGGCACCGACCTCAACCTTTCCGGACGCGTGTTGACGGAACAGAAGAGCCCGCTCGACCTGCGCGTGAATGGCCGGCTGGATCTCGGCTTCCTGCAGGATTTCAGCAAGGACTTCGTCTCCTCGGGCGGGGTGACCACCGACGCCACGGTGCGCGGATCGTGGAGCGATCCGCAGGTCAACGGCCGCATGAAGTTCGAGGATGCGGCATTCAACATCGCGGATGTGCCCAACGGGATTTCGAAGGCCAGCGGCACGGTGATCTTTACCAAGGACCGCGCCACCATCCAGAGCCTGACCGGGGAGACCGGCGGCGGCCAGATCGATCTCTCCGGCTTCGCCAGCTACGGCGGCGGCCAGTTGGTTTTCCGCCTCCACGCCCGCGCCCGTGCGGTGCGCGTGCGTTATCCCGAGGGCGTCAGCACGGTGGCCAATGCCAGTCTGAATCTCACCGGGACCTCGGATAGCAGCATGCTCTCCGGCACGCTGACCGTGCTGCGCACCGGCATCAATCTGCAATCCGACTTCAGCTCGATCCTGGCCAAGAGCGCCGAGCCGGTGCAGACGCCTTCGGCGCGCAAGGGCCTGCTGGGCGGCATGAGCTTCGACGTGCAGATCGAAACCGCGCCGGATATCCAACTGCAAAGCTCGCTGACGGAAGACCTGCAAGCCGAGGCCAACCTGCGGCTGCGCGGCACGGCGAGCAATCCGGCGGTGCTCGGGCGCATCAATATCACGCAGGGCAAGCTGACCTTTTTCGGCACCAAGTACACGCTCAGCCAGGGGAGCATCGCGTTTTATAACCCGGTCAAGGTGGAGCCGATTCTGAATATCGACCTGGAAACCAAGGCGCGCGGCATCGATATCACGCTGACGGTGTCCGGGCCGTTGACCAAATTGACCTTGACCCCGCGCAGCGACCCGCCGCTGCAGTTCAGCGAGATTGTGGCGCTATTGGCCACGGGACGAACGCCCACATCGGACCCGTCGCTGCTCACGCAGCAGAGTTCGGAGCCGCAATCGTGGCAGCAGATGGGGGCCTCGGCGCTGCTCGGTTCGGCCATCGCCAACCCGGTGGCGGGACGCTTGCAGCGCTTTTTCGGCGTGAGCAAGCTGCGCATCGACCCCACGCTCTCCGGCGTGGAAAACAATCCGCAGGCGCGGCTGACGCTAGAGCAGCAGGTGACGCCGGCGATCACGTTCACCTACATCACCAACGTGACCAGCAGCAATCCGCAGGTGGTGCGCGTGGAGTGGGCATTCTCCAA
>JADGNS010000636.1 GCA_017883355.1 Candidatus Solibacter sp. | reverse complement strand
GCGTCTTCGGACCGATCCCGCTGGCCAGCAACTTCTCGATGGTAACGTCGTCCAGCCGCTCGCTGAGTTTGGTCTTGACCAGGAACTTGGCGATGTCGCTGTCCGCATGCTTGAGTTCGATGCTCGAAGTGAGGAAGTTCATCAACTGATCGAGCGTGAGGGTCTGGGTCTGCGCGGTCGCGGCGAGGCAGAAAACAAGTACGGCGCCCAGTTGGCGGAAACGCATATGCATTATTTTCTCATGACGCGGCGGAGGGCGTTTCGGGTACCGGAAGATAGTACTCTTTGACACGCCGCGCCGCCGCCTGGCCGACTACTATAGCCAGTTCCGTTTCGGTAGCCGCACGCACCCGTTGCGAGCTGCCGAATTCCTTGAGCAGCTTCCGCACGGTCTTCTGGCCCACGCCCGGAATGGCGTCGAGTTCGCTGGTAAGCTGCCGCGTGTTGCGCAGCGAGCGGTGAAACGTCACCGCGAAACGGTGCGCTTCGTCGCGAATCGATTGGATCAGGTGGAGGATGGGCGAGAAGCGGTCGAGCGTCACCGGCTCGTCCTCCTGCCCGTACACGTAGATGATCTCTTCGCGCTTGGCGATGGACGCCAGTGGCTGATCCACGATTCCGATGGCTTCCAGCGCCGCGGCGGCGGCATGCAACTGGCCCAGGCCGCCATCGATCAGCACCAGCCCGGGCATCGGCGCCTTCTCGTCGCGCAGGCGCGTGTAGCGGCGCGTCACCACTTCCCTCATGCTGGCGAAATCGTCGTTGCCCACTACCGTCTTGATGATGAACTTGCGGTAGTCGGCTTTCTTCATCTTGCCGTCTTCCCACACCACCATGCTGGCCACTTTGTCGGTGCCCTGTATGTGAGAGATGTCGAAGCACTCGATGCGCGCCGGCGCGCCGGGCAGGTTGAGCCCCTCCTGCAGGGCTCCCTGAATCGCGCGCGAGCTCGGCTTGAGGACGCGGAAACGAGCGTCGAAGCTGTGCTTCGCGTTGGTCTCCACGAGGCCCAGCAGCGCCTTCTTCTGGCCGCGCTGCGGGGTGCGGATCTCCACCTTGCGGTGGCGTTTTTCGCTGAGCAGTTCCTCCAGCGCCTCGCGATCTTCAAACTCCACCGGAACGTGGATCTCCGCCGGGATGAATTGCTGGTCGAGGTAAATCTGTTTGAGGAGCGCGCTGAAAAATACCGGCTCGTCGTACTCCAACTGGTCTTCCCAGAAGAGCTCGCGCCGGTCCACAATCTGCCCATTGCGCAGGTGGAACAGATTGAGCGCCACCAGCGGGGGCTCGGCATAGATGGCGAAGATATCCACGTCGTCACCCTTGGCGGCGGCCATCTTCTGGCGCTCTTCGATCTCTTCCACGGTGGCGATCAAATCGCGCAGACCGGCGGCTTCCTCGAAGCGCATGTCCGCGCTCGCCGCTTCCATGCGCACGCGCATATCGCGCGCCAGATCGGTGTGGCGGCCTTCCAGAAAGAGGCGGACGTCGTGGACGGCGGCGGCGTAGGCTTCGTCCGTCGTGAGTCCCTGGACGCACGGTCCCTGGCAGCGGTGAATGTGGAATTGCAGGCAGGGTTTGGGGTGAAAACGCGTCAGGTCGATCTTGCAGGAAGGCACTTGAAAATGGCGGTGGATGAAATGCACCAGGCGGTGCGCCAGGTTGGCCGGAAAGTAGGGACCGAAGTAGGTGGCGCCGTCTTTGCGCAGACGGCGCGTCACGTACACCCGCGGATACTTTTCGTGAGTCAGCTTGATGTAGGGAAAAGTCTTGTCGTCGCGCAGCAGGATGTTGAAGCGCGGCTTGTACTGCTTGATCAGGTTATTTTCGAGGGCCAGCGCTTCCTTCTCGTTATCCACCAGGATGTAGTCGATATCGCACGCTTCGCCCATCAGCGTGCCGGTCTTGACATCGGCCAGCTTGTCCTCGGAAAAGTAGCTGCGGACGCGGTTGCGCAGGCTCTTGGCCTTGCCCACGTAGATCACGCGGCCCCCGGCATCCTTGTATAGATACACGCCGGGCGAGAAGGGGAGCTGGCCTACTTTGTCACGGAGTTCCATCGAGGGAAGTTATAATGTAATTATGTCACGCTGGGTTCCGGCACTGGTGTTGTTGGCGGTGGCGCCCCTGCTCGCGCAGGAGAATCCGCAGCTCAAGAAGCGCGACGAGGGCAAGCTGCAGACCGTGGACAAGGACGGTCTCCCGCCCGAGGAAGACAAGTCCATCGCCGTGCCTGTGTACGGCTTCAACCCGCTGCAGGCTCAGAAGGAGATCCGCACCGGCAACTACTACTTCAAGAAGGGCAGTTTCCGCGCCGCGGCCGGCCGCTTCGAGGAAGCCACCAAGTGGAACAGCGGCGAGCCCGAGGCCTGGCTGCGTCTGGGCGAGGCCGAGGAAAGGTTGAAGGACCACAAGGCCGCTCGCGCCGCCTATACGAACTACCTGAAACTGGCAGGTGATTCGAAGATTGCCGACGAGATTCGCAAGAAGCTGGAAAAGCTGAAGTAGGCGCTAACCCGCCGGCCTAATGTGCCGTGTGGGACGTAAAAATACCAGTGAAGATCACCGCAATTCGGTGATTTCCAGCGTTAGGTTCCGCACGCCGTTGGGGCCGACTTCGATCTTCTGCGCCGCTGCCAGCGCTCGCTCCAGCGCCGCCTGGCTGGTCGTCCCAGGGTCGAGAGAGCGGACCGCGATGACGTGGTAGTCGCCGGGGACGAGTCCGCCGAGGCGGAACTGGCCTGCTTCATCGCCGCTCGCGCGGGCCATGCCGGATGGACTCGGGATGGCTTGCGGCGGCCACTTCATCGCCAGCACAAATGGCCGGCTGACCGGCTTGTCGCCGTTCCTCACGGTGCCCGCGATGGCGCCGGGCTTATCGTCGATCACGATGGTCAGCTTGTGGGCCATGGCTCCGCTTTGGAGCGTTAAGATGTCCCCGCGCAGCGTGGCGCCGTTGTAGCGCATCTCTTTTACGTAATTCCCGGGACCAAGCCCGGGTAGGAACACCATGTGCTCCACGAACCGCACACCCTCAATCCGGAACTTTCCATCGGGCGCGGGCGTGGCTGACGGTGCCCCGCCCATGGAAGGCCCCCAGTGGTCCATCGCACTGAGAAAGATCCTGGTCCTGGTTAAGTCCGGCAGCAGCGTGCCATCCTCGGCGAGGAGGATGCCATCTATCGCGACTCCCCCCGTGAGCGGGGCGATTACCTCGATATTCCGGTCGACGATGGTGAACGGAATGGAAGCCGTGCCTTGATTCTCAGGCGTGCGGCCCTCAATGGAGAGGAGCAAGCGGTAGTTCCCGGGCGAGAACCCGGTTACGAAAACCTCCTTGCCGCAGGGCGCCGAGGCGAGAGGGTGCATGGTCGCTCTCCCGAGGCCGGTCTGGATCGATTCGCTCACATGCAGCGTTTCCCCAGCTTCGCAACTCGAGACCGGAATGCGAACGTGCACGCGATAGTACGGCACCTTGCGCACCGGCAGTTTGCCGATATCAACCGTCGCGCCCGAAGGAACGGTGACCGGCAAGGCGGCATCCGCGCCATGGCCGCCGGGCCAGTAAGTATGCTCGTAGTCCCGCTCCGTTGCCGGTGATTCTCTACCGGGCAGTTGCGTCAGGACGCGCTTGTCCTGCGCGGCTTGCGAGTGGATTTCCATGGCATACTCGCCCGGCGCGAGGCCGGTCACGGCGAACTGGCCGTCGCCATCGGTAACCGCGGCGGTGCCGAAGGGTTCAAGCCCGCCGAGCATCGCACTCATGCGCAACGCCGTGAGGTGCAGCTTGGCAATGGGCTTACCCGTTTCCTCATCCACCACCAGGCCCGTGATCCGCCCTGGTTGCGCCAGATACATTTTCACTTCGGCAACCGGACTCTCGGCGGTGAGCGTCACCTCCCGATAGTTGGGCCCGCCCGCGGTCGGGGCGGAATATCCCGGCTTCCTGGCCTCGACGCGGTATGGCCCCGGCTTGTCCAGCGGCAACGCGAACGAGCCGCTAAAATCGGTGCGGCTTTTCTGCGAAGCATCGGTCTTCCAGCCGCCGTTGATTTTGACCGGTCCCGGCTCCTGGCCGAAGAGGCAGATCTCCGCATCGGCCACGGGCTGATTGGTCCCGGGCTCCAGGACCACGCCGCGGATCTCCG